>WFSD01000130.1 GCA_015486235.1 Anaerolineae bacterium | reverse complement strand
TCCGGTGGGGACGCTACCTGGATATCCTGGTTACCCATGCTCCTCCCAGAGACGTTCACGATCGGTCCGACCTCTGCCACACTGGCTTCATGGTCTTCAGTTGGTTCATCCGCACGTTCAAGCCCCGATACCTGGTGCACGGACATGTCCACCTGAGCGGCTACCATGGGCAGGGGGATGTCTTCACCAGGGTTGGAGGTACCATTGTGGTGAACGCCTATGACTACCAGATCATAGAATGGCCCCCGGAGGGAGAGTGATGAGGAGATCGTGGGCCGGCTGGGCGCTGGCGCTGGCTGGGACGTTGGTCCTGGTGATTCTGGCTCGGAATTGGAAGGATATCCACCGCCCGGATTATGCGCCGTCCGTCGTGCCGATGCAGGAGTCTCCCTGGGGAGTGAATTTCGAGCCTGGGAATGGTGACCTCGCCGGCCAGATGTCGAAAATTGCAGGTGCTGGATTCCGTTTGATGAGGGTTACGTTCCCCTGGGCCGAGATAGAGCCTCGGCGCGGTGAGTTCCGGTGGGAACGGTGGGATGCGCTGGTCGAAGCTGCCGAGCGGGACCATGTGGAACTGGTGGCTGTCCTGGACACATCTCCCAAATGGGCCAGATCTCCGGAGGATGCTGGCAATCGATTTGCCCCGCCACGGGATTGGAGGGACTTCGGCGAGTTTGTCTCCGCTGTGGCCTCGCGTTACCGGAGCGACATCCGGTGGTATCAGATGTGGCACGAGCCGAACATTGCACCTCATTGGGGCGCGCGCCCTGTAGATCCGGCCGCTTATGTCCGTCTCCTGCGCGAAGGGTACATTGCTGTCCATTCTGCGAACCCGGCGGCTCACGTCCTGATGGCGTCCCTTGCCCCGAACGTGGAGCACGGCGGGACTAACCAGAGCGATATTGCCTATCTGCAGGGTGTGTATGCCGCCGGAGGTGGAACCTGGTTTGACGTGGCCGCAGCAGAGCCATATGGGTTCGACCGCCCGCCGTCGGGAGCACCGTCCGCCGGAGTCCTGAATTTCCGCCGGGCTGAGCTTCTCCGCAAAGTCATGCTGGCCCACGGTGATGCTTCCAAGCCTCTCTGGCTGACTTTTTATGGGTGGAACTCCCCGGTCACCTCGGGTGCCAGGCCATCCCCGTGGAAGACAGTGACCCCGGAGGCCCAGGCGCGCTATGCCGCCCAGGCTGTGGAGTACGCCCATGCGCATTGGCCCTGGGCGTCGGCGATGTTCTGGGGCGTGTGGCAGCCCAATGCCCCATCCGACGACCCTCGCTGGGGGTTTGCTCTGATGACTCCCGACGGGCGTGGCAGGCCTGTCCTCGATTCTCTCCGCCGGGCCATTTCTGATGCCAATGGCTGGCTCGGCGCTGGCAGGCATCGGGCGAACGATCCGGCGCTCCGTTATGACGGCGGATGGCGCGTAACACCGCTGGGAGCCGATATCGGCAAGGACGGCGACGAAGTCACCATCCCGTTCGTGGGCAGAGGGGTAGCTCTCACCATCCGGCGGGGGGAATACCGCGCTTACTTCACCGCTACGGTGGATGGGAAGCCCGCTCCTGCGCTGCCGAGGGACGACTCAGGTCAGGCATATCTCATCCTATACGACCCGCTGCGCGAGGTCGCCACTGTGCCTCTGGCGCAAAGCCTTCCCTACGGACGGCACCTGGCCGAGATAACCGCCCATCGGGGTTGGGGCCAGTGGGCTCTGAAGGATGTGGTGGTGTTGGATTCTCCGCTGAAGCAGTGGGGACTCATGGAAATCGCCCTGTTCTTGGTCGCGACGGTTGCTTTCTTTCTCGGCCTCTGGCTCGCATCGCGGGGCATCGAGCTGCCCCCGGCGCTCCATCCGGCTGTTGGCTGGGGGCTGGCGCTGGCAGCGTTCATGATGCCATTCGCGGGTTCGCGGTGGTACGAAGTGGCGTTGTGGGGCATCTTCGCCGCGGCCCTCTTCGCTTTCTTCCTGGAGACACGGGGTCACGCAGCTGTCGGAGCCCTTTCCCTGGATACAGCCCGCGCCCTCGCGTTGCTGGCGGCTGCCCTGTTCGCAACCCTTGCGGCAGGCCGGTTCGGCGTGGCGAACAGAGAGTTCAGGGTCGTGTTTTTCGATGGATTTCTCCTGTACCTGCTCGCCGTGCGCACGCCGTTCCGGTGGCGTGTACTGGATGGGTGGATGCTTGGGGGAGCATTCGTGGCGCTGTGGGGTCTGGCCCAGGCGGTCACAGGGCACGGATTGATAACAGCCGAGGGGGTGTTCAGGGTCCGCGGACCTTACGGTTCCCCCAACAATCTGGCTCTCTACCTGGAGCGGGTGCTGCCGTTGATGCTGGCAGTGGTGCTCCTTGGGACGAATAAGCGGCGACGGTGGGCCTATGCTTTTCTTCTGGTGCCGGTTTCCGCCGCACTTTTCCTCACGTTCTCCCGCGGTGCCCTGTTCCTGGGGATTCCTATGGCGCTGCTCTTTCTGGGGATGGTGGGTGGATGGCTGTCGGAAGGTGCTGCGAGGCGAAGGTTGTGGGCTGGGACTGCTGCATTTTTCTTTCTTGCTTTGCTGGCGATGCTTCCGTTTCTGGCGACGCCTCGCTTCAGGACTTTGCTTTCCGTCCATCACGGAACTGGGGTGTTCCGTGTTGCACTGTGGAAGAGCGCGTGGAAAATGTTCCTGGATTCGCCGTGGTTCGGCGTCGGGCCGGACAATTTCCTCTATCGGTATCGGACTTTCTACATGCTGCCGTGGGCGTGGCGGGAGCCAAATCTATCCCATCCGCACAATGTGCTATTGGATTTTGCCACGCGCCTGGGGATACCGGGCCTTCTGGCTGGCGCGTGGCTGGCGTGGGGATTGCTCCAGAGGGTGTGGAGAGGCCTCCTTTCCGGCGACAGGGTGCGGCAGGTCGTCCTCCTGGGACTGGCAGCCGGGTGGTGCGCCACTCTGGCCCATGGGCTGGTGGACAATTCCATTTTCCTTCCCGACCTGATGGCGGAGTTCATGCTAACGGCGGGCATCGCGGTGCAAATGGGGATTGGCTGGAGAAAGTGACGGGGTGCCCTTGTCCCACTAGCCCTTTCGCCCGATGGCACGTTTCAGTAGCCTGACCATCGTCTGAAGGGGTTTTTCTTTGTGGGTCTCTGCGAATGTTTTAACCGTTTCCTCGGACGATAATGGTCTGCCAGCTATCTGCTGGAATTTATCCCTGTTCTCGATTACCCAGATGTACAGGTCGGACTCGGTGCGCCCGGGAAATCGCTCGAGTATCCCTGATTCCCGCACTGCTTTGACGAAAGGCGTGTAGACGTTGTCGTACCAGCTCGCCACCGCCTCCTCGTAGGGAATTTCTCTCTTCTGCTCCAGGCCCATGTAATACCTGTGCACGTCTATATGCTCCAGGAGCCGGTGATAACGCCCTGGGGCGGTGAGCACGATATTCGCCTCTGGTCTGATTTGCTCTATCCTGCTCTTCTCGAGGAACCGCTTTCTCCCTGCTTCCAGTGCCAGAGTCTGCAGGTCCGTGTCCGTGGTTACCGGGATATCCGTCTCCACTTCGTAGACGTAGGCCTCTATCTCTTTCAGCCCGTTGGCGCGCGCCACGGAGACCCTGTGGTGACCGTCTCGCACGAAGTACGCATCTCCGATTTTGTACAGTTCCACTGGGGGAAGGGGTTCCAACTTGTTCAATGCCTGGTCGAGCCTTTTCCACCTTTCCTTATTCGCACCCTCCTTCGGGAAGAAAGCGCGCGTGAAATCCTGGTATCGTCCCTCGCTACCGATTATTTTATCCAATGGCACGACCTGTCGCCCCACTTCGCTGATGCGCCTGTTACGAACCAGCCTCAGCACCTCGTGGAATGGCACCAGGTCGTTGTCCTTTCCAAATATCCTCGCCCACCAGCCTTGCATAGTGCCTTTCCTACGCATCTGGTAGAACTTATCTTCTGCTTTAGCCGCAGAGTATGGCAATCCCGAATCTGGCATGTCGCAATCTACCTCCTTTATTCGTGGGACTGGCAGCACCGCGTTAAGCCATAGCGCTGCTGGTTGCCTCTTTTGCCGTTCTGGTGCACAGCCGAAGGTTAGCATAGAGGGATGCCTTTGTCCAACGGCTGCATGTGGCGGGGGCCAGTAGGACTTTGAGGTGGGCCCCATCTCCCGGGCCACGAAACGCCCAAAGTAAGGTGTGAGAAGTGAGGGGCACGAGGCCTGCCTCTATCGGGATGTTGGAAAAATTAACTTGCCGTTGGACCACACGGCGGTGCCGATGGGTCTGAGTAACAATGCAGGTCCAGAGCCTCTCGGGTGCTTCCACACATTCCTCTTTGATCCTCCATTCCCCCGGGGAAAGGGGGAGTGGAGAGGCATTTCGGGTCGCGGCGAAGCCACCGTCACCCAAATCATCCCCTTATGATGCCCCCACCCAGGCAAACATCGTCCTGATAGAACACAGCGGACTGGCCTGGGGTGATATCGCGTAGCTCCGAGTGGAACGAGACCGTAACCTCGTTCCCCGGTGTCGGGACGACCGTCGCCGGGGCCGGAGTGGCTCGGTAGCGGATCTTTACATCGACCTCGATGGCGCTTTCCGGGGCTTTGCCGGAAATCCAGTTCACGTCTGACGCGGAGAGATGCTTTTTGCCGAGTGCTTTGCGTGTCCCGACTATCAGCGCATTCCTGTCGGCATCCATGGCAACCACGTAAAGCGGCTCGCCGGCGGCGATTCCGAGTCCTTTTCTCTGCCCGATGGTGTAAAGCGCCAGCCCGTGATGCTGGCCCAGCACGTTCCCGCGGGTATCCATGATTGGGCCGGGCCGGAGTGGGTGGGGAGAGTGCCGCTTCAGGAACCCGCGGTAATCTCCTCCGGCAGCGAAGCATAGATCCTGACTCTCCGGCTTTTGTGTAACCGGGAGATTGTATTCTCTGGCTATCTTCCTGACCTGTGGCTTCGTGTAGTCCCCGACAGGGAAGAGGATATGGGCGAGTTTTTCCTGGGTCAGGGTATACAGGACGTAGGACTGGTCTTTGTTCGTGTCCTTACCTTTCAGGAGCTGGTATGTGCCTTCCGGGGTGTGCCGGATGCGTGCGTAGTGTCCTGTAGCCATGAATTCAGACCCGTGTTTCAATGCGTATTCCAGTAGGAAGCCGAATCGAATCTCCCTGTTGCAGATAATACACGGGTTGGGCGTGCGCCCTTTGATATAAGTGTCTATGAAAGGTTCCACGACCTTTCTCCGGAAGATTTCTGACGCATCCAGCACCCGGAACGGGATGCTCAGTATCCGTGCCACTTCAGCGGCATCGCTCTGTGCTTGCAGACTGCAACACGCGTTTTCACGCGCTCCGGGTTCTGCCCACAAGTGCAGCATTACCCCGTCTACCTGGAATCCTTGCTCCAGGAGCAGTGCTGCTGCTACCGAGCTATCCACGCCCCCGCTCATTGCGACTGTTACTCTGACTGGCATCTGTTTTCCTCTGGGCACTCCCACTGGTGCCATGGATCTATGCGGAATTCAGTATAGCATGGAGGCAGGCAACCTTCAAGGGAAATCAGCCCTCCAGTGGCCCAAGTGCCGGAAGTGTCATTTTCCGGCTCCCACTGGCCGGCTTCTCTCCCTCCGGTGTTGGGGGCGCGAAGAGGGCGTTCTGGGGGTGGCGCCTCCGCTGCCACCCAAGAACACTTTCTCCTTTCGGCTGGGGAAAGCGGGATTCTGGGGGGATGGGGGTCCGGTATCATTCCACGGTTGGTCGGGCGCTGTGTTCTCGGTTGATTCGTCAAGACTGCAAATAGCTCCTTTTTGCCATGCTCAGTATTGGGGTTGCTGAGCTCTTGGGCGTCTGGAGCAAGTCCTGGGCGCTTGAGACTCCTTCGGAACCTTACAATGCCGTTGTAAGGTTCTGTTCTCCCGATTGACAGTAGTCGGCCCTTCGTGGTATCATATTGGCTGCAAAGGTCGTTTAGCCAGCAGGGTAGCGCTATCGTACTGTGTTTGAGCAGGTGTGTTACTGGCACCCGGGCGGTGGCGGTCGAATTCGATTTTGGGTCGGCAGGAGCCGATTCAGGAGTGAAGGTGAACAAGTATATTTTCGTCACCGGTGGAGTCGTTAGCGGACTTGGGAAAGGTGTTACGGCAGCTTCGATCGGGCGTTTGTGGAAAGCCCGTGGGTACACCGTCTCGATCCAGAAGCTCGACCCGTACCTCAACGTAGATCCGGGCACCATGTCCCCGTATCAGCATGGGGAGGTGTTCGTTACGGAGGATGGGGCGGAGACCGATCTGGATTTAGGGCATTACGAGCGGTTTATCGACGACAACCTTACGCGGAACAGCAATGTAACTACCGGACAGATTTACACTTCGGTAATATCGAAAGAGCGTCATGGGGACTATCTGGGCGGGACTATCCAGGTGATTCCGCATGTCACCAACGAGATAAAGCGTAGGATTGCCCTGGCTGGGCGCCGCGGTACCGGGATGGCAGATGTGGTTATCGTCGAAGTCGGCGGAACCGTTGGGGATATCGAGGGGTTGCCGTTCTTCGAAGCCATACGCCAGATGCGGAAAGATGTGGGGGACCGCAACATTTTCTATGTCCACGTTACACTCTTACCTTACATATCTGCCACTTCGGAGCTCAAGACTAAGCCGACGCAGCACAGCGTTCGGGAACTCAGAGGCATAGGGATTCAGCCGGACGCTATAATGGCACGATCTGAACGACCGGTGCCGGATAGCCTGCGGAAGAAGATTGCCCTTTTCTGCGATGTGGAGGAAGAGGCGGTCGTCCCCCTGGTGGATGTGGAAACGATTTACGATGTGCCACTGATCCTGGAGGACGCCGGATTTGGTCGCTTCATGGAGAGCCGGTTGGATGTGGAGCCGCGCAACCCGGATTTGGCTCGGTGGAGGGAAATAGTCGCCCGAATAAAATCTCCAAAGCCCAGGGTGAGCGTCGCGTTGGTGGGTAAATACATCTCTTTACAAGATGCATACATCAGTGTCCGGGAGGCATTGCTCCATGCTGGCGTGAGCCTGGGGTATGATGTGGAGATTGAGTGGGTGGATTCCGAGGATCTGGAGCGTGAGGGAGGTGTGGATAGGCTTGCCGGCGTGGATGGGATAGTGGTCCCAGGAGGGTTTGGATACAGAGGCATCGAGGGAAAAATCAGCGCTGCGCGGTACGCCCGTGAAAACAAAGTTCCTTATCTGGGCCTGTGCCTTGGCATGCAGGTGATGGTGATAGAGTTTGCCCGCTTTGCCCTGGGAGACGAGCGGGCAAACAGCACGGAATTCGACCCCTCTACCCCTCACCCGGTGATAGATCTAATGCCGGAGCAGCGTGGAATAGAGGAGATGGGCGGCACGATGCGCCTTGGGGCGTATCCGTGCGAACTCGTTCCTGGCACCAGGACCGCCAAGGCTTACGGGGGTGTAGGGATGGTGCATGAACGCCACCGGCACCGTTTCGAGTTTAACAATGCATACAGGGAAGTACTGGAAAATGCCGGAATGGTCTTCAGTGGCCTCTCGCCTACAGGTGATTTGGTGGAAATCGCGGAAATTGGCGATCATCCGTGGATGGTTGGCTCTCAGTTCCATCCGGAGTTCAAATCGAGGTTGACAAAGCCGCACCCGCTGTTTGTCGGCTTCCTGAAAGCGGCAATAGAGAGGCAGTCGGGAGGGTGATTTTCCCCAGGTTAATGCTGGTGGGTAGCATCTCCCTTAGCCGTGGTGGTTATCGGAAGCGCTTTTGCCACCCGAGACGTAGGTCTGGAGTGCTCTCCGCTTGAGTGCGTTCCTACCTGCTGATGTGCCTGGGACCATAATGAGCTGGATTCTTGTTGTATGGTGTACTCGATTTTCAGCGCAGATACAGAGTACACGAGCTTGTTTTTGGAGCAGGAGGGGATATGTCTGGACATTCTAAATGGTCGACTATCAAACGCAAGAAAGGTGCCACGGATGCCAAGCGGGGAAAACTGTTCACCAAACTTGCAAGAGAAATCCAGATAGCCGCCCGCGAAGGTGCCGATCCGGAGTTCAACATCAAATTGCGCCTGGCTTTGGAGAAAGCCAAGGCTGCTAACATGCCCAAGGACAACATAGAGCGAGCCATACATCGAGGGGCGGGCCTGGAGAAAGGCGAGGCTCTGGAGGAATACGTTTACGAAGGATATGCTCCTAACGGTGTCGCATTGATGATCTACGTGGTAACGGATAACAGGAACAGAG
This sequence comes from Anaerolineae bacterium, assembly GCA_015486235.1. GTDB lineage: Bacteria > Chloroflexota > Anaerolineae > S016-19 > S016-19 > S016-19. The sequence continues at coordinate 15,336 of WFSD01000130.1, read as the reverse complement.
CTGTCGCTGATATCCGGAGGATACTTACCCGATCTGGAGGAAACCTTGGAGAGAACGGCTCGGTCTCGTGGCAGTTCGAAAACAAAGGATACATCGCGGTTCCGATGGACGGCAAAGATCCTGACGAATTGCTAGAGATCGTGTTGGAGGCCGGTGCAGACGACATTTCTATCGATGAGGGAACGGCAGAGATCTACACCAATCCCAAGGACTTGAACGCTGTCAAAACTGTCTTAGAGGAGAAAGGCCTTGAGATAGAGCAGGCCGAGCTTGCTATGATCCCCAAGACCCTCGTTTCCCTCCCGTTGAGAGAAACTCTGCAAGTCATGTCTGTGATTGAACGCCTGGAGGATCTGGACGACGTTTCCAAGGTTTACTCCAACCTGGATGTTACAGAAGAGGCAGTAGCTGCCTCCGAGGCAGACTGATTTGCTGGTTTTGGGCGTAGATCCCGGTACTGCCATCACTGGTTATGCTCTTGTGAAGGGGGAACGGGAAGACATTTCCCTGATCGAGTGCGGTGTGCTGACCACCCCCGCGGGGATGCCGCTGGATCGTCGGCTTCTGATGCTGTACGATGGGATGAAGAGAATAGTTGTATCTTTCAGGCCGGATGTCATGGCGATCGAAGACGTGTTCTTCGGACGTAACGTGAGTACGGCCATTGCCGTCTCCCAGGGCAGGGGGGTTGTGCTTCTGGCGGCGGCGCAGGAAGGGATACCGGTTTACTCTTACAAGCCCGCGGAGATAAAGATGGCTTTGTCTGGATATGGGGGTGCAAGGAAAGCGCAGATCCAGTCCATGGTGCAGATGTTGTTGGGGCTTGACGCACCGCCACGTCCTGACGATGCGGCGGACGCGGTGGCTGTAGCAATTTGTCATTTACAGGTGGCTCGTTATAGAGCTCTGACGGAAGCAGAGAGCAGTAGGTAGTGTGTAGTGTGTCTGAAGTACCTGTATAGCGCAGGTTTCCACCGAAGAAAATTAAGGAGGTTCCTATGGGAGAAGCAAGGAAACGGGTTCTGGTTGCCGAGGATGAAGCACCTTTGTTGGATTTGATACGCCTGTCTCTGGAGGCCAACAATTACCAGGTGTTCACGGCCAGGGATGGTCAGGAAGCATTGGAACTTTTTGACAAGACTTCTGTCGACCTGGTTATTCTCGATGTCATGATGCCACGCCTCGATGGGTTCACTGTGTGCCAGGAAATCCGCAGGAGGTCAGACGTGCCAATTATGATCATCACGGCTCTGGGGAACACTGCGGATGTGGTAAAGGGCTTGGAAGTTGGTGCTGATGACTACATCTCCAAGCCATTTACATTCAAAGAGGTTCTGGCGAGAGTGAGGGCTTTGTTGCGGCGTGCAGCGTGGGCCCAGAAGGAGTTTTCTTCCCGTAGCATGTCCATCGGAGAGGTATCCATGGATGTGGAGTCACAGGAAGTGATCGTGCGGGATGTCCCTATTCACCTGGCTCCTACGGAGTTTGCTCTTCTCCGGTATCTGATGGAAAGGGCGGGCAAACCAGTAAGCAAGCGTGACATCTTCCAGTCCGTTTGGGGAACCGAGTACGTGGGAGGCACGAACCTGGTGGAAGTAGCGGTCAGGCGTTTGCGGGAGAAGGTCGAGAAAGATCCCTCCAAACCCCAGTATATCCAGACAGTCCGTGGGGTGGGCTACAAATTCCGCAGCAAAGAGGAAATAGAGGCTTTGATTCAAGAAGAGGCCAGGAAGACCAAGGAGTCGGTGGAACCTCAAGAGGCAGGGAAATCCGAGGTTGTGGGATCTCAGGCAGCCGAGAGGCAGGATACGACGGAAGAGCAACAGACCGAGGCGAGATGATCGCTTTTCTCGAGGGTGTTTTGCTCGCAAAGACGGAAGATTCACTGGTGATCCAGGTCGGCGGGGTCGGGGTGAGGGTATTCGTCCCCGCCGGGCTGCTCTCGTCTGCCGAGATCGGCTCTGTCGCGAAAGTGTACACTCACCTTTACGTCCGTGAGAATGAGCTTTCCTTGTACGGCTTCGGTTCCCAGGAGGAGGTAGGCCTTTTCCGCGCTCTGATAAGCGTGTCCGGCGTGGGTCCGAGGAATGCCCTGGCGGTGCTCTCCGCCATGAGTGCGGATACTCTGCGGTCTGTTGTGGGGACGGAGGATGTGACAAGTCTGCGTGGCGTCCCGGGGATTGGGCCTAAAACCGCCAGGAAGATAATTTTGGAGTTGAAAGATAAAATCGGGACGGAAGCGGGATCGCCGGAGTCCCTCTCTGCTTTGAGCGAGGTAGACGCCCAGGTCATTGAAGCCCTCACGACTCTGGGGTATAGTTTGGTGGAAGCACAACGCGCTGTCCAGAACGTTCCCCCGGATGTCCTGGGGGTGGAAGACCGGCTCCGGTCCGCTCTGGCGAGCCTGGGGTAGATAGGGGCACCTTCGGCGTGACTGCATTTCTGCACTAATGTTCACGGAATGCTCCGCTCCTGCGGACATCAGAGCTATGTTTGAATAAGGATGAAAACGCGTTCGCAGATTTGACATTTGATTTCCCGTTTGTTAAAATGACTTGTTGCAATGAATCCCTGCCAGCGATGGCAGGGGTATTGTCGCGTGTTTAACTCGCATAGAGTGTCCCGGTGTCCCGGGACACTGGATTGTGAAAGAGGCATAGAGAGCAAATCCATTGCTTCTTAGATACCACAAGATAGGTGCGCTTTTAGCAGGGCGGAATGGGTGCGCCGCTGCACCGCCCGCCTTTCCCCAGCGGTCAGATTGTCTTTGTAGAATCAAGGCCTGGTGCTGGGCTATGTCCGCGTCCAGCTGTACCCATTTCCAATCCGACGGAAGTCTGTTTGGGAATTCCTGGTCCGGATAGGCCAGGAACTGAGAAATGATCCAACCACAGAGGCAGCAGAGGATGCTGAGAATTATTGAAAATCTCTGCGCCCCGCGTGCCCTGCGGTGATAGATTTTCTTGCTTGTTGTGCAGGAACTTCGTCGCATTACGATAGGAATTTCGTCAATGTAGGTGCATGGGCACCGGCGCACCGCCCGAGGCTGTCTGTGCTCGGAAGATGAGGCTCTTTGGGGCAGCTGTGGAGACGCAAACAGGAGGCGCGTGGATCTTTTTCCGTGGGTGTGTCCTGGATCAGTCGGAGAACATGTAGCGACATATCTTTGTCGTTTAGGGAGAGGTGTCCAGCGGCGCTACGGTTTGAGTGTGGTGCCGCTATTCCCAGGGAGAGTGTGAAAAAATGAGTGATGCGGATGGGGTGTTGCGACCGCGTAAGTCTTATGCACGCATACCTGAAGTGCTGCCATTGCCGAATCTGGTGTCAGTTCAGCTTGAGTCGTTCAAATGGTTTCGTGAGGAAGGGTTGAAGGATCTATTTGAGGAAATCTCCCCTATTGTCAGCTTCAACCGGACTCTCGAGATGCATTTTCTGGGCTACTATTTTGGAGAACCTCAGTACACCGAGGATGAGTGTCGGGAGCAGGGCGTGACCTACGCTGCTCCGCTGTGGGTGAAAGTGCGTTTGATCAACAACGAGACGGGGGAAATCAAGGAGCAGGATGTTTCTTTCGGTGACTTCCCGCTGATGACCGGTAGGGGCACTTTCGTTATCAACGGTGCTGAGCGTGTGGTGGTCAGCCAGCTTCTGCGTTCACCAGGTGCATACCTGGTTCTAAAAGAGGACAGGGCGCTGGGGCGCTCCTTGTGCATGGCTAAATTGATCCCGTTCCGGGGTGCCTGGCTGGAGTTCGAGACCAGCAGTAAAGATGTGATCTCCGTCAAAATCGATAGGAAGCGAAAGATTCCGGTGACTATCCTGTTGCGTTCCATTGGCATTGGGACCGATGAAGAGCTTCTGGAGACATTCTCCGAGGTGGATACCATGCCGGAGCATCAGTACATCGCTTCGACTATCCGGAAAGATGATACCAGGTCCACCGACGAGGCGATCATGGAGTTGTACAGGCGTCTGCGCCCGGGCGATCCCCCGACGATGGATAATGCCAAGAATTTTCTGCAGGCGCTGTTCTTCAACCCCCGCAGGTACGACCTTGGGCGTGTTGGACGGCGGAAGCTCAATCGTCGTTTGGGCCTCTCTCTCCCGATGGAGCAGAGGACTCTGACTAAAGAGGATTTCATTGCCCTGGTCAAGAACATCATCATGGTTAACAACGGTGTGGGCGATCCGGACGATATCGATCACCTGGGCAATCGGCGCGTCAAGACCGTTGGGGAGCTGATTCAGAATCAAATGCGCATCGGCTTTCTGAGAATGGAGCGGGTCGTCCGCGAGAGAATGTCCATCCGTGATCCGGAGCAAGCGACGCCGATTTCCCTTATCAACATCCGCCCTGTGGTGGCGGCTTCCAGGGAATTCTTCGGCAGCAGTCAGTTGAGCCAGTTCATGGATCAGACTAACCCGCTTTCAGAGTTGACTCACAAGCGGCGCCTTTCCGCCCTCGGGCCTGGCGGGCTGCGGAGGGAAAGGGCAGGTTTCGATGTGCGCGATGTTCACCATTCGCATTACGGCCGGATATGCCCTATCGAGACCCCTGAAGGTCCGAACATCGGGCTTATCGGCTCTCTGGCGACTTACGCCCGCGTCAACGAATTCGGCTTTGTGGAGACGCCGTACAGGCGCGTTGCCCACGAGGTGCCAAACGATCCGGGCCTCCTGATCGGCCGAACGGTGAAGCAGGACATCTCGGACCCCGTTACCGGTGAGGTGATAATCCCAGTGAATTCCGTTGTAACTCCGGAGATGGCCGATTTGATAGCCAGCTATTCCACGGCGTATCCGGAAATCAAAGTCCAGGCTTTTGCCACCGACGAGATTGTATACCTTTCTGCAGACGAGGAAGACAAGTTCATTGTTGCCCAGGCAAATGCTGTCCTAGACAAATTGGGGCAGTTTGTCAGCGATCGGGTGTCCGTGCGGCACGAGCAGTCGTTCCTGATCGAATCGCCGGAGAACGTGGACTACATAGATGTGGCTCCAAAGCAAGTCGTTGGGGTCTCCGCCTCCCTCATCCCATTCCTGGAGCACGACGACGCTAACCGCGCCTTGATGGGATCTAACATGCAGCGACAGGCTGTGCCGCTCATCCGGCCCAGAGCGCCTATCGTGAGCACCGGCGTGGAGGCGAAAGCGGCGCTTGATTCTGGACATGTTCTGGTGGCGGAAGCACCTGGTGAGGTGTTGAGCGTCACCGGGAGCCAGATTGTGATCCTGGAGGACCCTGATGAGGAGGGGAACAGAAGGGAACGTACGTATAAACTTCGCAAATATCTCAGGACCAACCAGTCCACCTGTGTTGACCAGCGCCCCATTGTGCGTAAAGGGCAGCGTGTCAAAGCAGGTACTGTGTTGACTAACTCCTCTTCTACCGAGGGTGGGGAGCTGGCTTTGGGTGACAACGTCCTGGTGGCTTTCATCTCGTGGGAGGGCGGTAATTTCGAGGATGCTATCCTCATTAGCGAACGGCTGCTTAGGGAGGAGCGATTTTCCTCGGTTCACATCGAGCGACACGAGGTGGATGCCAGGGACACGAAATTGGGGCCTGAGGAGATCACCAGGGACATCCCGAATCTTGGGGAGGAGGCATTGAGCGATCTGGACGAGGATGGCATTATCCGGGTGGGCGCCACGGTCTCGCCCGGTGATATCCTGGTCGGTAAGCTAACGCCGAAAGGCGAATCGGCGGACCTGACTCCGGAGGAACGCTTGCTGCGGGCTATCTTCGGCGAGAAAGTCCGGGATGTGAAGGATTCTTCCCTTCGCCTGCCTCATGGTGAGAATGGGCGTGTTGTGGACGTGAAAGTATTCACCAGAGACGAGAACCCTGATCTTCCTGCTGGTGTGGAGAAGCGGGTACGCGTCAGCGTCGCCCAGCGCCGACAATTGGCTGCTGGCGACAAGATGGCGGGCAGACATGGCAACAAGGGCGTCATCTCCAAGATCGTGCCTGAGGAAGACATGCCGTTCCTATCCGATGGTACGCCAGTGGACATAATTCTGAACCCTCTTGGTGTTCCTGCTCGGATGAACATCGGACAGGTGCTGGAGACACATCTGGGATGGGCAGCCGATCGTCTCGGGTTCCGCACCATCACAACAGTTTTCGACGGCGCTAGCGAGGATGAGATTGAGGCTGAGTTGGCGCGCGCGTGGCTGATAGACCGCGCATGGGATGACGTGCGCGAGCGTGCCCTGTCCTGGTTCAAGGAATCCGAGATGGAGTCCGAGGATTTCGAAGACGATGAGGAGATCATCGAATTCTATCTGGCACAGGAGTACCTGGGCCCCAGAGGCTATGATGAGGAGCGGATTTTCACCGATCATGTTTACGCTCGCCGGTCAGTCCTGAGGGAATGGTTGAAAGAGCGTGGGTACGATCCTGATTCGCTTCTGGTTTTTGAGGACGATGTGAGGTCTTTTGATGAACGCAGTGCTGGCGACCGCCGGGCTTTGGAGGTATGCTGGCGCGAGTGGATAAAATATCGGGGCAGCAGGGAAATCCTGGAAAGTGTTGACGTAGACGCGATGGGTGGTGAGGAGCTCATGGACCTGGCGGAAGTAGTCAGCCATGAAAGCGGGTGGCCCGTACCCACCAGCGGTAAGATGAAGCTCTATGACGGCAGAACTGGTGAGGAATACGACCAACCTGTTACCGTGGGGATCATTTACATGCTCAAGCTTCATCACCTGGTGGAGGACAAAGTACACGCTCGTTCTACTGGCCCTTACTCCCTGGTCACGCAGCAGCCACTGGGCGGCAAGGCGCAGTTCGGCGGTCAGCGCTTTGGCGAAATGGAAGTCTGGGCTTTGGAGGCATATGGCGCAGCCCATACCCTCCAGGAGATGCTGACCATCAAGTCAGACGATTCCCTGGGGCGCGTCAGGACTTACGAGGCGATTGTCAAGGGCGAGAGGATCACGCCTCCCGGCGTGCCGGAGTCGTTCAAAGTGTTGGTCAAGGAGCTTCAGGGTTTGGCTCTCAATGTGGAAGTGCTGGACGAGAATGGGGAAGTGATACATCTTGGCAAGGACACGAGGCGTCGCAGTCTGCCGGATTTGGGATTTAGCTTGGGCAGGTCCAGCCTGATGCGCAGGTGAAGAGCCTGAAGCTGTGATTGGTTTAAGGTACTACTGGAAGGTTTTTTCAGTAGACTCAAATATTTGACTGAGAATGTGGGGTGAGCCGTGGAAGTTAACGATTTTGCTGCCATTCGGATAAGTTTGGCTTCGCCGGAGCAGATACTTTCTTGGTCGCACGGCGAAGTGCTGAAGCCGGAGACTATCAACTACAGGACTTTACGCCCAGAGCGGGATGGGTTGTTCTGCGAGAGGATTTTCGGCCCGACCAAGGATTACGAATGCGCATGCGGTAAGTATAAACGTCCCCGTTATGAGGGAATAGTCTGCGAGAAGTGCGGTGTCGAGGTTGCTCCTTCTTCCGTCCGCAGGGAGCGGATGGGCCACATCAAACTGGCGTCACCTGTGAGCCACATCTGGTACGTAAAGGGAGTGCCAAGCCGACTCGGACTTTTGCTGGATATCTCCCCGCGCAACCTGGAACGCGTGCTTTACTTTGCGTATTATATCGTTACCAATGTGGATGAGGAAGCGCGTCAGAAAGCGATACAGCGTCACAAGCGGGAGCTCAGCCTCAGGCTTGGCAGGGCCGACAATGAAACCAACACCAAAATAAGCATGTTGGAGGAAGAGGTCAACGCCAGGATTGAGGAACTTCACTCGGAAGAGGAACGTGAGCTTGCGGATCTGGAGGAACGCCTGGCCAGCAAGACCAACGCGATCATGACCACCGGCCAGGAAATCCAGAGCCTGCTGAGTGAGATGCGCGGAAAACCTGCCGAGGAGAGCGTTTCTGTACCCTGGGACGAGAGCGTGATTGTGGAAGAAGGTGCCGTCGTCACCGATGAGCATTTTTCTGCGCTCAGCGATGCTATTCAGGAGCGAATCGCTGCCATGGAGGAAGAGTACAATCGGGAACAGGAGACGCTCCGTGAGCGATATGCTGCTCAGCGCGAGGCTGCAGAGCTCGACCTGGAGAATCAGATACGATCCCTCCATGAAGCTGCTGATAAGCAGAAAAGTGACATCCGGGAGAAGATGGAGGGAGAAATTGAGGAGATAAAAAATCTCCGGGAGCGGGATTTACTGAGCGACACTCAGTATCATGCCCTTTCCTTCACCTGGGAAGGCGTTTTCACGGCGGATATGGGTGCCAGCGCCGTGTTGGAGATATTGAAAAAACTGGATCTGGACAAGATGTGCAAGGAGTTGCGGAACCAGATCCATACCAGCAAGTCAAAGCAGGTGAGAAAGCGGGCGGCGAAGCGTCTGAGGGTGGCGGAGGCTTTCAGGAGGAGCGGCAATAAGCCGGAATGGATGATCCTGACGGTGCTGCCGGTGATTCCGCCGGAGCTTCGGCCTATGGTGCAGTTGGACGGCGGAAGGTTTGCCACTTCCGATCTGAACGATCTGTATCGGAGGGTCATAAACCGGAACAACCGGCTGAAGCGGCTTCTCGACTTGGGCGCTCCGGATGTCATAATCAGAAACGAGAAAAGGATGCTTCAGGAGGCGGTCGACTCGCTGATTGACAATGGCCGCCAGGGAACAGCCGTTTCCAGATCCGGCAAGCGGCAGCTCAAGTCACTATCGGATATTCTGAAAGGGAAGCAGGGGCGGTTCCGTCGGAACCTCTTGGGGAAGCGTGTGGACTATTCCGGCCGGTCGGTGATCGTGGTTGGCCCGAACCTGAAACTGTACCAGTGCGGCTTGCCGAAGAGAATGGCTTTGGAGCTCTTTAAGCCGTTCGTGATGCGTCGGCTGGTGGAATATGGATATGCTCACAACATAAAGAGCGCAAAGCACATGGTGGAACGTCAGGGCGTGGAAGTGTGGGATGTGCTGGCTGAGGTGGTCAAAGAGCGCCCAGTGCTTCTGAACCGCGCTCCGACCTTGCATCGGCTGGGCATCCAGGCGTTCGAAGTGGTGTTGATCGAGGGAAGCGCGATCCAGCTGCATCCGCTGGCATGTGCTGCTTTCAACGCTGATTTCGACGGAGATCAGATGGCGGTTCACGTGCCCCTCTCTCAGGACGCTGTCGAGGAAGCCAGAGGGCTGATGCTTTCCACCAAGAACTTGCTGAAGCCAGCGAGCGGCGAGCCGATTATCGGCCCATCCAAGGATATGGTGATGGGGTGCTATTACCTGACCGTTCTGGACCCGAAGTTGAAGCCCGTGCCGGGAGTCTTTGGCAGTTTTGAGGAAGTGATGTACCTGTATGAGATCGGGGCTGTCGAGTTGCGCGCCGCTATCAAGATTATGTACAAGCCGTGGTTCCAGGACTGGGGCCTGGACGAGATGGGTTTCAGCGACAGGGTCCACAAGGCTCTGGTTGATGGCGGGATTTCTACTGTCGGTGATCTTGTCTCCCTCTGGCACGAGAAAGGTGACCAGGGATTGTTGGATGTCAAAGGGATCGGGCCTAAAGCACTGGAGGAATTACACTCCAGGCTGGAGGACCATGGTATAACAGGCGACACACAACCCGCAGGCGTGCTGGAGACCACCGTGGGCAGGGTCATTTTCAACTCTATATTGCCGCCGGAGCTCCGGTTCGTGAACCGGGAAATGGATAAAAAAGCGCTGAATGAGCTTATCGGCGTTTGCTACCGCAGGTTGGGGCCTGAGGTCACCGTAGAGACGGCAGACCATATCAAGAGCCTGGGTTTCGAGTTTGCTGAGCGGAGCGGGACATCTCTGGCAGTGAGCGATATCCTGGTCCCGGACAAAAAAGCTGAAATCCTGGGTAAGACCTCTGCCGAGGTGCAGAAGATCGAGCGGCAATACCGGCGAGGTTTGATTACATCTCAGGAGAAATATGAGAAAATGGTGGAGCTCTGGACCAGGGCGACGGACTCGGTCACTGAGGAGGTGCGGAAACTTCTCGACCCGACCTCGGGTCTTGGGGCTATGTCCCGATCCGGAGCCACTAAAGGTGGAATTCAGCCCATACGGCAGCTGGCCGGCATGCGGGGTCTCATGGCAGACCCATCTGGCAGGATCATCCCGCTGCCGATTCAATCCAATTTCCGTGAGGGGTTGACAGCGTTGGAGTATTTCCTCTCCACCCATGGCGCCAGGAAGGGTCTCGCGGATACTGCCCTCAGGACTGCCGACGCTGGTTACCTCACGAGGCGCCTCGTGGATGTGACTCAGGATGTGATAGTCACCGAGGAGGATTGTGGCACCCATCGGGGTATCTGGATCAGGAAAGAGGATTCCGAGAGGTTCCACGAGAAGTTCGGGGAGAGGATTCTTGGGCGCGTGGCCGCCGCCTCGGTTATCTCTCCTGCAAGCGGTGAGGTCATCGTGCCTGAAGGAGAGATGATAACCGAGAAGCATGTGGATGCGATAGAGCATTCCGGCGTATCCGAGGTTTACGTGCGGTCGCCGCTAACCTGTGATGCTGAGTTTGGAGTATGCAGGAAGTGCTACGGCAAAGACATGGGCCGTGGTGGCCTTGTGAGCCTTGGCGAGGCTGTTGGGATCGTGGCTGCTGAATCCATCGGCGAACCCGGCACTCAGCTAACCCTGCGGACTTTTCACACAGGCGGTGTGGCTGGAGCCGAGGACATCACGCAGGGTTTGCCCCGTGTGGAGGAGCTGTTCGAGGCTCGTTCGCCGAAAGGGCAGGCGGTGGTCGCTGAGATAGAAGGCGTCGTGAATTTCTTCTGGGAAGGTGCTCAGAGGATGGTCAGGGTTACGAATTCCAGGACTGGTAGCCGAGAAGTGGATGTCCCAGCCGGATATGAACGTCTGGTGGAGGAAGGTTCCGAGACCAGGGCGTCTACTGCGATAGCCAAGGGCCCCGATGGTGAGAAGATACTTGCCGGTGTAGATGGCGAGTGTAATTGGGAAGAGCAACCTGACGGAGGGTGGAAAGCGTTCATCCGATGGGAAGAGATCGAGACGTGGGAATCCGAAGTTCCTGCGACGGCTCGGCTCAAGGTGGAGGAAGGACAAAGGGTGAAGCCTGGCCAGGCTATAACAGAGGGGCCGAAAGACCCGAAAGACGTCCTGCGCATTCAGGGGCTGGAAGCGGCTCAGCTGTACTTGTTGGAAGAAATACAGAAAGTGTACCGCACCCAGGGTGTGACCATCCACGATAAGCATATCGAGGTCGTGATACGTCAGATGATGCGCAGAGTGCGCGTCAGAACGTCGGGGGATACGGAATTCTTGCCCGGCGAGATGGTGGACAAGTACGAGCTTGGACGGATCAACGCCGAATTGGTGGCTCAGGGGAAACGGCCGGCCCAGGTTGAGCCAGTGTTGTTGGGCGTTTCCAAGTCTGCGCTCAACACAGATAGCTTCCTGGCAGCGGCTTCCTTCCAGGAGACCACCAGAGTGCTTACCGATGCTGCCGTCAAGGGAGCGGTGGATAACCTGCGGGGCCTCAAGGAAAACGTGATTATAGGCAAGCTGATTCCTGTAGGTACCGGCTTCCGGGCACGTCAGCTTCGCAAGCAGGCAAAGGAAGCGGCCAAGAAAAAGGCGGAGGAAGAGGCATCTATCGGGCTCGGTGAATCCGTCGCCTGAGGTCGAGATGAGGGGCGTCATTGGTCGGTACGGGGGCAGCATGCTGCCCCCGTACCGACCAGGCTCATGTCTGAACCTCAGGTGGTAGATTTGACTGAGGTGATGGGGTATGTTAGACTATGTGGCTGTGAAATTGTTGAAGCAGTGATTGAACATACCAGGTCAGGAGGGGTAATGCCGACCATTAGTCAGTTGGTCAGAAAAGGGCGCAAGCCAGTAAAGAAGAAGGAAAAAGCCCCCGCATTGCAGTATGCGTATAACGCTTTGACTGGCAAGACCCATCGCTTGCCGAAAGGGTCGCCGCAGAAGCGCGGGGTCTGTACAACCGTGAAGACTACGACGCCGAAAAAACCGAACTCCGCTTTGCGGAAGATCGCCCGTGTGCGTCTCTCTAATGGGATCGAGGTAACCGCATATATTCCGGGGGAAGGGCATTCCCTGCAGGAGCACTCGGTGGTGCTGGTGCGCGGCGGCCGTGTGAAGGATTTGCCCGGCGTCCGTTACCATGTGGTCCGTGGAGCGCTGGATTCGACCGGGGTGGATGGTCGGAAACGTGGGCGCTCCAAGTACGGTACGAAAAAGATAAAACGTCTTGGTTGATTGATAGGGGAGCTTGGAGAATGCCGCGTAGAAACAGATCGCTTGAGCGGAAAATTGCACCAGATCCAAAGTACAACAGCATACTTGTAGCCAAGTTTATCAACCGCCTTATGATGCGTGGTAAGAAAAGCATCGCCCAGCGGATCATGTACGATGCGTTGGACATCATCGCTGAGAGAACGAAGAAAGAGCCTTTGGAGATGTTCCAGCAAGCCGTCAAGAACGCGACTCCGCTTCTGGAAGTTCGCTCTCGGCGTGTTGGTGGCGCCAGCTATCAGATTCCCGTGGAGGTGCCGCAGCGGCGCGGTCTGAGCCTGGCAATCAGATGGCTCGTGACCAATGCCAGAAAGCGGCCCGGAGGTCGCACCATGGCGGAAAAATTGGCAGGCGAGATCATGGACGCTGCCAATAACACTGGCATTACCATCAAGAAGCGGGAAGACACGCATCGCATGGCGGAAGCTAACCGAGCCTTTGCCCATTACAGATGGTAGGTTTTCGGAAGAGAGTTGGCATTTTGGGATGCCTTCTCCGGTGGTCGCTTTAATTTTGCTCGACTGAGAGCGCAGCGTGCTGGGAGAAGTCCTGTGGCTACAGCGGCTGCGCTCTTGTTGTGTGTAAAATGGCGGTGGATCAAGGGAATCGGGGACCAGTCATGGTATTCCCGGGGTAGATTGCATGTCAAGAGACTTGAGGTTTTTGAGAAACATAGGCATCATAGCCCACATAGACGCGGGCAAGACGACCACGACAGAGCGCATTCTGTTCTACACGGGAAAGACGTACCGTCTGGGTAATGTGGACGAGGGCACCACGGTCACCGACTACATGGACCAGGAGCGGGAGCGCGGCATCACCATCACGTCCGCGGCCATCAGCTGTGAATGGCGTGATCATCAGATCAACATCATCGACACGCCGGGGCACATCGATTTCACCGCCGAGGTGCAGCGGAGCCTGCGGGTGCTGGATGGTGGTGTGGTGGTGTTTGATGCGGTGGCCGGCGTGGAGCCCCAGTCGGAGACCGTCTGGCGACAGGCAGACAGGTATGGCGTGCCGAGGATAGCTTTCGTCAACAAGATGGATCGGGTAGGGGCGGATTTCTATCGCACCATCGAGATGATCAAGACGAGGCTGCGGGCAGAACCGGTTGCGATCCAGGTCCCCATCGGTAGGGAATCCGATTTTGTGGGCATGGTGGACATCATAGAGCGAAAAGCTTTTTACTTCACAGACGAGATGGGTGCCAAGCCGGAGGTCAAGCCAGTTCCCCCTGAGCTGGAAGAGGAGGTGGGGGCAGCGTGGGAGCATCTGATCGAAAAGCTGGCGGAGATGGACGACCGTCTGATGGAGATGTACATCGAAGGGGAGGAAATCCCCGTCGAGCAGGTCAGGGCTGCTCTGAGGAAAGCGACTCTGGCTTATGCTCTGGTTCCGGTGCTTTGCGGCAGCGCCCTTCGGAATAAAGGGGTGCAACTGGTCTTGGACGCCATCGTGGATTACCTGCCTTCCCCGCTGGACGTTCCCCCCATCCACGGTGTGAACCCTGTGACCGGCGAGGAGGAGGAGCGGCGGGCTGATGTCAGTGAGCCCCTTGCTTCTTTGGTGTTCAAGATCGTCTCCGATCCTTACGTTGGACGGCTGGCATTCGTACGGGTTTACTCTGGTTCCCTCCAGTCGGGTAAGCAGGTGCTGAACGTGAATCGGAACCGGAGGGAGCGGGTAGGGCGCCTTCTACAGATGTACGCCGAGAAACGGAAGGAGATCAAAGAAGTCCAGGCCGGTGACATCGCTGCTATCGTTGGGTTCAAGCAAACTTTTACCGGCGAGACCCTGAGCGATCCTTCCGCTCCAATTCTGCTGGAATCCATCTCTTTCCCAGAGCCGGTGATCTCTGTTGCCATTGAACCGAAGACGAAGGCTGACCAGGACAAGCTGTCCGCTGCCTTGCAGCGGCTCTCCGAGGAAGATCCGACTTTTGTGGTTCGGACCGACAAGCAGACGGCGCAGACGATTATCTCCGGCATGGGGGAGCTTCATCTGGATGTGTTGGTGGAGCGGATGCGCCGTGAGTTTGGGGTGAGGGCGAATGTCGGGCGTCCGCAGGTAGCATACCGCGAGACGATCACGAAACCTGCGAAAGCGGAGGGCCGCTTCATCCGCCAGACCGGCGGCCGTGGGCAGTACGGAGATGTCTGGCTGGAGATCGAGCCGCTGCCGAAGCCGGAAGGGTTCGTCTTCGAGAACAAAATCGTCGGTGGGGTTATCCCAAAGGAGTTCATCCCCCCCGTGGAGCAGGGTGTGAAGGAGATGATGGACACCGGCGTGCTGGCGGGCTACCCGATGGTCGGCGTCAGGGTGTCGTTGGTGAACGGTTCCTACCACGAGGTGGATTCTTCCGAGATGGCTTTCAAAATCGCCGGCGGCCTGGCTTTTCGGGAGGCAGCCAGGAAGGCCGGCCCGGTGTTGCTGGAACCGGTGATGAAAGTGGAGGTGGTCGTGCCGGAGCAGTACATGGGTGACGTCATTGGGGACCTGAGCTCCAAGCGAGGCAGCATCGAGGGAATGGAACCGGTAGCCGGTGGCCTCCGTGCCATTCATGCTTTTGTGCCTCTTTCCGAGATGTTCGGGTACGCGACTGTTTTGCGTTCCATGACCCAGGGACGCGGCACATTTACCATGGAGTTCGACCACTACGAGAAAGTCCGGCCTGAGGTCGCGGAGAAGATCATCCGGGGTGGGGTGTGAGAAGCGCGCTGCGCTATTTGCATGGAAACACTATGTTTTGGTATAATAGTTTAGTTAAGAGTTCTAAGGGGTCAACGGGCAGCCATTCAAAAGCGTTCCGGCTTGTCCATAAAGGAATCTGGCAACAAGGACGCGGGGAAGCAGTGCTCCGGCGTCCTTGTTGTTGCCTTAGAAGAATGAGGCATAGTTCAAGGAGGAGTAATCGTGGCGAAGAAGCATTTTGAGAGGACGAAGCCCCATGTGAATGTGGGGACGATAGGTCACATTGACCATGGTAAGACGACGCTGACGGCGGCGATCACGAAAGTGCTGAGCATGAAAGGGTGGGCGGAGTACACGCCATTTGAGGAG
>WFSD01000129.1 GCA_015486235.1 Anaerolineae bacterium | reverse complement strand
TAAGCAAGCTCCA
The DNA here is from genome assembly GCA_015486235.1 of Anaerolineae bacterium. GTDB lineage: Bacteria > Chloroflexota > Anaerolineae > S016-19 > S016-19 > S016-19. Next base: position 2,218 of record WFSD01000129.1, on the reverse strand, counting down.
AGGGCACCGAATCTGGAGGTCTTCCGGCCGACTGTGCGTTTTTTGATTGCGCGATCAGGGACTGGAGAACCTGATGGGCATGCTGGTAGCTGGCGAGGGTTTGGCTCTGAAGCGCCCACACCTGGAGTTCGGGGGGGATCGGGCCAAAGGTCAGTGAGCCTCCGTTTTCACCGGACGGGAGTTGAGAGCCGGCGATCTGTCCGGTATCGGCCAGTCCCATTCCAACCTGAGCGCGGTAGTCCATCAGCGCTTTCTCGGCCGCTGTCAAGCGATTCAGAGCGTCTTTCTGTGCTTTTACGAAGTCATCGCGCCTGCCCTGATCGCTGTAGAGCTGTGTGGCCAGTGGCACGACCAGGTCAGCCCACGCGTTGGCTATCCGCGCGGCGGTCTCTGGCGTGTCCGATGTTACCTGCAGGAGCAGGAGATCGCCGTCTCCTTTCTCCGCCTTTACCATTTTTCTGAGCTGGGATGCCGAGGGCGAGCCTCCGAGTCTCTCCGAAAGCTGTTCCAGGATCGGGTCGCTGGTTGCCAGGGGGCTGATCTCCTTCCGCTTTCCCTGGTTCGGGTCTACGAACTTGCGGATTGCGCTGGAGAACATCCATACGTATTGGGGTCTGGGGGATATCAGTGTCACAGTAGCTCTGTACCTGGGTGGGCGCAGCCGGGAAAAGCCAAAAGCTACCACAGCTGCTGCCAGCGTCAACCCAACGACGAGCCACCATCTTTTCGCCAAAGCGTGCCAGTACTCCTTCCAATCGAAGGTCTTTTCCATATACATCACCTCCCGTATCTTGCGTCCGTCGACCAGTTGCTCAGTGTTCCACCATTGGGAGCATAACTTTCTCCGGCAGGGCGGTTATATGCATTTCGGTCAGGGGGACGGCGTCGTGGGGCAAGTGGAAACCATCCGCCGTCACGACTTTTGGCCTTTCCCCTGTGTCTAGCCGATACAAACCGACTTCGAGGCGGTAGTCGCCTCCGTGGAGATTCGTCGGAAGCATCAGAGTATGCGTGCTGGTTACCACATCTCCCGCATCCCAGATGTCGGTCGGGTAGTACTCCCCTCCTGGCGGGGCGTCCGCTCCCAGCACCTGGGTGCCATTGGCATCCAGCAGATGTACGAAGGTATTGTACGGTGTGGAAGGGCGCCCGCTGGCTTTCCAGAACAACGTTAGTTTCAGTTTGTATCCCGCTGTCGGACTGCCATCCAGTGTGTAGCCAAGGAGCGAGATGTGATCGTCGAAATCCGCCGCGATTTTGTGTTCTGGCGACGTAGAGACACCTGTTGGCCCCGTTCCTGCGAGTTTCAGCCGTCCAAGGCGCAAAGCCCCGCCGATAGGGCGCCCGGATGCGTCGTAAACCGGCAAAGCGGTCCACTTGTTCTTCCCTCTGGCCAGGAAGAAAGAAATCTGCACTCGCCCCAGCGTTGGTAAAGGGCCAGGGTGTGTGGATGGTATCCGGTAGACTTCTCTGAATGTGTTTCCGGGTTGCCACATGCTGGTTGGGAACTCGCCGTTGCCTGGGTACAAGTATTTCTCACCATACACTTTCATCCCACGACCAAGGATCTGCAGCCCCAGGGTGTAGTTTTTCTCCATTGGCTTCAGGCACTTCCACACAGTGGTGACGCGGACCGTATTCCCCGGCCTTACCGTCTGAGGCTGTATCCGGTAGGAAACGAGCTCGATGCTGTTACCGAAGCGAATGTGTGCCTTGTTCTCTTGGGGGGAGGGAGGTATGTTTCCGTTGTAGACTTTTGGACCTGCGTAGGCAGGCTGTATCGTTCCCAGGAGTATGTACAGTGACAGGGCAGCCATCCCCACTGTTGCGGCAATTGCAGCAGCACGGCGGGATTGCGTGGTAGGAAGCATTGCTCCCCACCCCCATGCCAGCAGCACCGAGACCGCCGTGAGGCCGGAGAGCATGTACCTGCCGCAAAGATCTGTTTTCCCGTAGCTTATTTCTCGAATGAGCGGGAGCGTGAGCACATTCAGCAAGAAGAACAACAATATCGAAATTGCCCACCTGTCCGCGGCTTTGCCTTTGACGAAGCTGACGAGCAACCCCGCTGCGCCGATGATTGCCAGAGAGGAACCAAACCAGACGGTCCACTGTGGTGCGGGCACGCTGCACCACCCGAACACACCCCAGAAAGAGTAAAGTCCGTGCAAGGTTGCCTTTGGGATCAGGGCAATCATGGCAGCGAATTGGCCTGGAT
>WFSD01000128.1 GCA_015486235.1 Anaerolineae bacterium | reverse complement strand
TCCTTTGCCCGCTGGCGGATGCTCCTGCCGTACAGCGACGCCACGCCATACTCCGTGACTACGTAATGGACGTGGTTGCGCGTTGTCACTACGCCCGCGCCCGGCTTCAGCACCGGCACGATGCGGCTGATAGTGCCTCCTTTCGCCGTAGCTGGCAGCGCAATGATCGGCTTGCCTCCCTTGGAACGGGAAGCACCATACACGAAATCGAGCTGTCCACCAACGCCGCTGTAAAAATACGTCCCGATGGAGTCAGAGCAAACCTGCCCTGTCAGATCGACCTCGATGGCCGAATTGATGGAGACCATGTTGTCGTTCTGGGCTATGACGAAAGGATCGTTGGTGTAATCCTGAGTGTGAAACTCGAACATTGGATTGTTGTCCACGAAGTCATAGAGCCGTTGGCTTCCCAGGATGAACCCTGCAATAACCTTCCCCTGATGGATCGTTTTCCTCGCCCCATTGATCACACCAGACTCGATCAGGTCTATCACACCGTCGCTGAAAAGCTCTGTATGGATACCGAGGTCCTTCTTATCCGTCAGATATCGGAGCACTGCATCCGGAATACCGCCGATGCCAGTCTGGAGCACAGCGCCATCCGGGATCATCTCGGCGATGTACGATGCAATTTTCATCTGGAGTTCGCCAGGTTGCCCCATGACGATCTCCGGCAGATTGTAATCTACCTCTACGATGTGGTCGATCTTGCTCACGTGAATGAAGCTGTTCCCCAGCGTGCGTGGCATCCGTTCGTTTACCTCGGCGATCACGATATCTGCGGCCTCGGCGGCTGGCTTTGTCATGCCCACTTCGATGCCGAAAGAGCAAAATCCGTGCTCGTCTGGTGGGGAGACATGTATAAGCGCCACGTCGGGCCTTAGCAGGTTTGGGTCCTGGGTCAGCCGTGGCACCTCTGAGAGGAAAACCGGCGTGAAATCTGCCCGGCCTTCGTTCACCGCTTTCCGCACATTGTCGCTGATGAAAAGTGTGTTAACGCGGATGTACTTTTCCAACCCGGGTTCCACGTACTCGGCGTCACCGATGGTCAGCACCTGGACGATCTCCACGTCGTGGATGTCATCGTTGCGAGCGCGGTTCACCAGGGCTTTCAGGAGCTTCTGGGGGACGCTGCAGTTGCCGGTCAGGAAAACCCTATCACCGGACTTTATTGCCTGAATCGCTTCTTCCGCAGTGGTGAGTTTGTTGTGATATATTTTCTCCCAGTTCATAGCTGCAACTCCTTCCCCCGCTGTATTGCTAAGTCTTTGTTGACGATGTGACCGTCCCTGGTGTAAACACCTCTTGCCAGCGTTCTATCTTTCTCCAGAGCGGCGTCCACCCCTTCGTCGGCAATCTCCAGCAGGAAGGGGAGGATTGCATTGCTAATGGCATGCGTGGCTGTCCTGGCAACCACGCTGGTGATGTTCGGGACGCAGTAATGCATGATGCCTCCTTCCGTGAAGACCGGATTCCGATGCATGGTGGGGTGGGATGTTTCCACGTTGCCGCCTTCGTCTATTGCCACGTCAATTATCAGCGAGCGGCGTCGCATGGAATGGACCATCTCCTTGGTAACTACGATGGGAGCGCGCCTTCCCGGCTCGCGCGCAGCGGCAACTACGACATCGGCGAAGGACACTGCTTTCCGAATGTTGGCTGGATGTGCCAGCATGGTGATTATCCTTCCGTTGACTTTCTCGATGGCATTCCGTAATTTGCGGATGTCCGCGTCCAGGATGTGGACTGTGGCTCCTGCCCTCTCGAAGGCTTTGGCAGCGCAGCATCCTACCGTCCCCGCACCAATGATCGCCACTTGCGCTGGCGGAACGCCCGCGACGCCGCCCAGGAATATTCCTTTACCTCCCTGGTCGTTCTGGAGGAAGCGAGCTGCGATCTGCGGAAGCATTCCTCCAGCCAATTCACTCATGGGGCGTAGCGTAGGAGCGCATCCATCGTCCCGCCGGATTAGCTCCAGCCCGATGGCTGTTACCTCTCGGCGGAGCAGCTCCAGGATTTTGTTCACTCTGGCGGAAGGAAGGTGGAAAAAGGCCATCACTGTCTGGTCTTCCCGCATCCACTCGAACTCCTGGGGCGTGGGGCGCGCTACTTTGACCAGCAGGTCAGCGCGCAAGTACGCCTCCTCTGTGGAGAAAACGATCCTGGCACCTGCTCTCTCGTACTCCGAGTCGGTGAAACCGCTCCCTTTGCCAGCATCGTGCTCTACGTAAACATGGTGGCCGTGCTCTACCATGGCCTGAACAATGGCTGGCGTCACGGCCACGCGAAACTCCATATCGCGCAGTTCTTTTGGTACTCCTATGTCCATTTTAGCCTCCCAGGAATAGGCCGGTAGCCATTAGCCGGCAGCCGTTAGGAAATTGCTACCTGCTGCCGGCCGACAGCTGGCGGCTAGTTTAGTATACGTCCAATTCTTCTGCCGTTACCATCCCGTAATCGTCCTCCTCCGGCGCGTCCAGGGAAGGATTTTCGCCTTTCCAGAGGCGCGCTACTACCTCGAAGATATCTGACTCGGTGATGATCCCAATGAGCTTCCCATCAGATGTCATCACAGGTAGCGCGGCGATCTTTTCCTGGAGCATGATCTCCGCAGCCCTGCCGATAGGGGTGTTGTGCGTGACGGTGAACACATCGGTTGTCATGGCGTCGGCCACCTGCCCGCCAGGTGATTCCCCATTTTCGCACTGTTCTTCCAGGTCTTTCAGAGCTTCCTGGACATCTCGCAGGCTGATGATGCCTACCAGATCGCCATTGTCCACCACTGGCAGCCTGCGGATGCACATCACGTCCATGGTCCGCAGTGCTTCTTCCAGCGGAGTGTCTGGCGAAATCACTATGACAGGACTCGTCATAGCCAGTTTTACAGGGTGGTTCAGTAAATTTTCTTCCATCACTTCTCACCTTTAATCATGCAATGGCTTTCCATCCTCTACCATGTGGACGTCCTCTGGACGGTAGTGATTCAGCCACTTGCGGGAATCTGACAGCTACCGCCCAACTGCTATCGGTTTTCCTCACCCCATCATCTTCTCTATCGCTCTGCCGAGCCGCTTGATGCCTTCCTCGATCTGCTCTGGCTTGGCGTTGGAGAAGTTGAGGCGCATTGAATTCCGCAGTGGCTCTTTGCCGATCTCCGGGGCGTAGAAGACGTATCCAGGGACGAAAGCGACTTTTTCTGCTATGGCTTGCTTGAAGAGAGGTCCCGTGTCCAGTCCATCTGGCAGGGTGGCCCAAAGGAACAGCCCTCCCTGGGGTACCGTCCAGGTAACTTCCTCGGGGAAGTACCGCTTCATTGCATCTACCATGATATCCCTGCGCTGGCCGTATACCTCGCAGATTTTCCGGATGTGCTCCTCCAGGAACCCATCTTTGGCGACTTCGTAGGCAATCATCTGTGTGAGTATGCTCGTGTGGAGGTCCTGTCCTTGCTTGGCCTGCACGTAATAACGCATCACCTCTGGTTTTGCCGCCACCCAGCCAAGCCTGAGCCCTGGTGCCAGTATTTTGGAGAAAGTTCCCAGATAAATCACATGTTCCAAGGAGCCGCCATTCGACAGAGCGTCTATAGCTGCCATGGGGGGCAAATGTTCTCCCTCGAAGCGCAGAGAGCCGTATGGATCATCCTCGATCACGGGCATGCCGAATTCCTCGGATAGCTCCAGGATCTTCCTCCTGCGTTCCTCGGAGAGGGTGGTTCCACCGGGGTTCTGGAAGTTTGGGAGGATATACATGAATTTGGGACTCGATCTTGCCCCGTCTCTCAGGGCGTCTGGATTCACGCCATCCTTGTCGATCTCCGCGCCGACAAATCTGGCCTGATACGCAGTCCATGCCTGAATTGCCCCCAGGTAAGAAGGCCGCTCCAGCAAGATGGCGTCTCCCGGATCCAGAAACACCTCTCCGGTCAGGTCAAGGGCTTGCTGTGATCCAGAGGTGATCAATATCTGGTCCGCCGATACGGGGATGCCGTCCCGATTCATCCTCTCCGTTATCAGTTCTCGGAGTGGGATGTATCCTTCGGTTGGGCTGTATTGGAGAGCCTTGGAACCATGCTCTTTAAGTACTTTCTGGCTCGCCTCAGTGAATTCCTTCACGGGGAAGAGCTCAGGGGCAGGAAGTCCCCCTGCAAACGAGATCAGATCCGGGTCTTGAGTGAGTTTGAGCAATTCTCGGATGATGGAGCTTTTCATACCCTCGGTTCTGAGCGCAAATCGGTAATTCCACTGTATAGGCATGTTCTCCCTCTTGTGTGTTTCGTCGTGCGGAGGCGCACCGCACGGCTGGAATCCAGACGATGTTTCTCAAAGAGCAGAGGGGGATCCTTGTCGTCCGTCTGGGCAGGCACAAGACTTACCCCCTGCCAGGATATTGAGAAAATGCATTTTGTCAATGAACACACAGCGGCACCGATGAGTCTGAATGACCATCAGGGCCCACTGTGGAAGGGCGTAACCTGACGGTCATTCCTTGGCCGGTATCAGGAGTACAGGGCAAGAAGCTGCCCGGATGACTTTCTCGGCCACGCTGCCGAAGACCCACCGATCGAGCCCGCTTCGCCCGTGGGTGGACATGACGATGATGTCAACCCCCTCACTTTCCGCGAAATCCACGATGGTCCTGGCGATAGGGCCTTCCAGCACTATGGCGCGGCATTTGATGCCTTCCTGGCATACTTCCCCTTTCCTACCTTTCAGGTAAAGCTCTGCATGTTGCCGAAGAAGTTGCATTTGCTCCTCGTCGCCAGCCAGTACCATTTCGGGCGAGACAAGGGTAAAGGGCGAGACCATGACGCGCACCATGATGACCTCGCTGTCGAAGCATTCCGCGATGGCTCTGGCGTGACGCAAGGCCATTTCCGCAAATCCGGACCCGTCCAGCGGTACCAAGATTTTCTTGTACATACAATTTTTCTCCAATGTCCTTCAACTCCTTAGATGTGAGTCTTATGCAGCTGCACTCTCCAGGAACCCGCTGATATGAAACTTTTCCTCATTCTCCAGTTCCGAAATTCGCATGGGTCCACTGATGTCCTTAACCCATATTTTCGGCAAATCCATCTGTCAGAGCAGAAAGCAAAAACCGGAGCAAATCCGTGACGGTAATTATACCCACTACCTGTCCCTCGCTCACTACCGGGAGCCCGCTGAATTTCCGTTCAAGGAGCAGGCGTATAGCCTCGGTTATGGGCTTTTCGGGGCTTATGGTCGTGGGGTTGGGCGTCATGCACGACTCGACTGTTGCGTGATCTAGGAGGTAAGAGTCGTACCACTGATCTCTCAGTA
>WFSD01000127.1 GCA_015486235.1 Anaerolineae bacterium | reverse complement strand
GTATAGGACAGCCGTGCTCAGACGCTTGCCAGTGAAATCCCCAACAGATATCAGATCGGATATAGCACCACCCAGCGCTCTATCCACTGCCCCGGTGGCTCCTCCTGGCTTCTCAATGTTCTCGAACAGATTTACGATCACCAGGTCGGCATCGAACTCCTGGATGCTCCCCTGAGATGATAGGAGCTTCATGTTCACTTTTCTACCTCCTCGTGAAAATGATTGGCCTCCAGCTTCTGTCGTTGACTTTGCAAGGGAACGTGCCTCGAGGAAACGGAGCTGGTGCTCAGTCTGTGGGTCGCCAGGCGCGTTGTATCCCCACGGCAGCTACGGGAAGACCACCTAAAAATGCCTCCGGTGCATCGCCGGAGGCTGGTATCGCGAAGGACATCCTGCTGTTGCCGTATAGCCAGCATTACCCACGATCTTCCCGCGTCACCATAGAGGCCGTGTGTAAGCTTTCGGAGCAAATCCTGAGGGTGCACAAGGCCGCCAGGCTTCCTCGCCGATTTGCTTCGGATTCTCCGTATTGCAAAGTCAAAGTTGGTGCGGACTGGCCCAAGGTATGCTGGGCTCTGAGCAGCTCAAAACGGCTCCAGCTCTTTCTCTGCCATCTCGAAGCGGTAGCCTTCGCCAGGGTCTGTGAATATGTAAGGTCTGCCGTTAGGAGCAGTGCCCAGCTTCCTGCGGAGGCGGCCGATGTAGACATAGAGATAGTGCCCCATGTCGGTGTGGTCTGCTCCCCATATCCTTGCGAGGAGTATGGCATGGGGGAGTGCTTTGCCCGCGTTCTGCGCCAATTCCACCAGCAGTTTGTACTCTGTAGGGGTGAGGTGCAGTTCCTCACCGCCCTTGGTTACCTTGTGTGTCTCGGGGTTGATCACCAGGTCGCCTGTTTCGATCTTGCGCGGTTTGGGGCGCATGAATTTCAGGGTGCTCCGGCGTAATACGGCGAAAACTCGGGCTGTCATTTCCTGTACGCTCAACGGTTTGGTGAGATAGTCATCGGCGCCTAGCTCGAGCGCTTGCACCTTGGTTTCCTCCTCGCCAAGAGCGCTCAGGACAATGATCGGGACTCTCGAGCGCTCACGAATCTTTCTGAGCACGGTGAGGCCATCCATTCCTGGAAGCATGAGATCCAGGAGGACCAGATCAGGTTTCTCTTTCTCTATCTTTTCCAGCCCGGCCTCACCTTCCAACACGTACGAAACTTGGTATCCATGTTGTTCCAGATTCTCTTTCACGAACTTACAGATGTAGGAGTCGTCGTCGATCACCAGAATTGTGATCGGCTCCTTTGATTCTTTCTCAAGGGACAGTCCAGTCATCATTTCATCCTCCTTGCGGAAAGTTTTCCTAAAAACGCGTGTTAAGTATACTCCATCTCAACGGAATACGCAAAAACCCACGAGGAACATTTTTAGGTTGATTGCCGCTATTAGACTGCCAGAGTGGAAACCCATGACGTCAATCTAACATAGTCACTGCACATTTGGTTATCTTCACCTCTTTTACGGATGCGTCCACATATGGTTTGGTGGGCGGAATTCAGTACGTGTTTCTCTGCCAAAAGGCGATTGGATATCAGTGCCAGCTGGCTATAATGAGTGCAAAGATACTGGCGACGCCTGGCCGGATGACAAGGGTGCCCTCCTGCTTTCTGAGGGGATGCACTGCCACAGTTCTGAGTGTTACCAGTTTCATGAAGGAAAGCATCGACTGGAAGGATAAAATCCGGCATATGTCGATATTGGACTTTTGACAATCGGGCTGCCCTGCTAGGCTGAGCTTTTCGTCTTGAAGGCAGAAAAGAAGGGTGGTACATCTTGTGGTCGAGCACAGCCCGACCACAAGATATACCCTTTCTTCCCAGTCATGTGCCAGGCGTGAAGCCCCAGAAAGCCCCGTTTCCGCTTTGTCAAAAGTCCAATCGATAAAAGTGTATTTTTCGCAGGGCGATTGCACTCTTCTTTAGTGAAGCCGAAGGACAAAGACTCTTATCTGAAATAGGGGGTGATGAAATGAAGAAATGGATGTCCGTTTTGATGCTTTTCAGTATATTGGTGGTAGCTGTACCTGCATCTGCACGTGGTGTGACCCCGAATCCAGGGCCGTTCCCGTCGCCGACGTGGGCACCAACCAATGTACCAAGCCAGACGCCCGGCCCGACCGGTGAGCCCAGCGTCACGCCGTCACCTGGCCCGACCGGCATGCCCAGCGTCACGCCGTCACCTGGCCCGACCGGCATGCCCAGCGTCACGCCGCCACCCGGCCCGACCGGTATGCCTACCGTCACACCGCCACCTGGCCCGACCGGTATGCCCACCGTCACACCGCCACCTGGCCCGACCGGTATGCCTACCGTCACACCGCCCATACCGACAACCGTTCCTACGATGCCGCCGGTTCCAAGTGTGACACCTCCGCCTATGCCTTCCATGACGCCGCCTCCTATCCCAACGGTGCCTGCTACCCAGAAAGTGAAGGTGGTTCAGGGAAAGGTCGAGAGTATTTCGGACGCCAGCATCACGGTGAAAAGGCATGACATCAAGCTGACCAGCAATACGGTTTTCGTGCCCGATAGGCCAGTGGTGGGCGATCTGGTCTCCGTTGTGGCCAAAGTAGAAAGCAGTTCCAGTGGCACCCTCCCTGAAGGGGACGACGAGAATCTGACTGCTTTGGTCGTAACTATCATTCTACATGGGGATAACATC
>WFSD01000126.1 GCA_015486235.1 Anaerolineae bacterium | reverse complement strand
TTTACACCTGCCCTCACACCGGCGTGGCGCTGGCGGTGCTTTTCAAGCTGATCAGGCGTGGGATTATCGGCAGGCATGATAGAGTCGTGGTGATCTCAACGGCTCACGGCCTGAAATTCACCAACTTCAAACAGGCTTACCACGGGGGCAGTCTGGCGGACGTGGTCTCCAGGTATGCCAACCCGCCGATAGAGCTTCCGGCAAGCGTGAACGAGGTGAAAGAAGCCCTGTGGCGCAGGTTGGACGAGGTGGAGCGGGAGAAAGCAGCCGTCGTGATCTAGCGCCTCCGGGAATAGGCTTCTGCTCTTGAACGGTCCGCCGGATGGATTGGTTGCAGCCAAAAAGTCCAATGGTGTATTTGTACGTGCGATTTGCCCTCATCCGCCCCCAGCCCCCTGTTGGCTGTCGGAGCCGCCAGGAGGTTTATCGACTCACAAGCCTCACCATGCCTGTGTAATTTCGTGAATCAGATAGATTCCAGCCTGCGGCTCCCCCTCCGATAAAATGGGAGAGGGGACCGAGGGGTGAGGGCAAAAGCAGCCACAATCCCCGCGTTATCGACCGCCTTGGGCTTCCCCAAAAACCGGTCCGGATCCCATCCCCATTGGATCGAGGGCGTCAACCAGATTCTGGACCATTTCTATTCCTGGTTTGTCAAAAGGCCGATTCCCAGCTCGTTGAATGAAATTCAGGGGGGCGACATGGCTGTCCGTGCAGCCGACAGTGCTTCTGTCGCTGCCCTGACGACTGCCTCGGCTGGGATCTCCTGTACGCACCTGTGTTCTGGAATCTCCTCCGGCGGAAAGTCAAGTCTTCCGCATGGAGCACAAGGCCATTCGCTCATGACGACTTTGTGGCGTTCCGGCGGCCCCCACGGGCCGAAAAGCGTCGGATCTGCCGGGCCGTACAGGGCGACGGTCGGCGTGCCCACAGCCACAGCCAGATGCAGCGGGCCGGAGTCAGGCCCCATGACCAGCATGGCCCTGGCGAGCACGGCAGCCAACACATCCAGATCTGTCCTTCCGGCAATCACTGCCGACGGATGGCGACACGCATCCGCTACCTCCTCCGCCAGCGAACGTTCGCTGGCCCCGCCTGTGATGACCAGCTTTGCGCCAGTGCGATCCAGCAAAAGTCCGGTGACGTACGCCCATTTCTCCGGCATCCATCGCTTTATCGGAGAACCGCTCCCCGGATGGACCACCAGGATGGGGTCGTCTCCCCCTATTCCCTCGCTTTCCAGCAACCTGTTGGCTCTTCCGCGTGCGTCTTCGGGCACGGGGAAGAAAAGTGGCCCCACAGATGCCGGGTCAACCTCCGGAGTACCCTCGATCAGCGCCCAGTTCTGGATCGCCTCGTGCCTGCCAGGACGGTAAGAGATGGGGTCGGTCAGGAACGGGCGAACGTCAGGGCGATCGTATCCAATTCGCCTGGGGATTCCCGCCACTGCTGCCATTAGCGCCCCCCACCAGTGGTCGAATCGCATTACAAACGCTGTGTCGAACCCTTCGCCGCGGATGCTCTTGGCGCAACGGATCAAGAGGCGATATGGCACCAGTGGATTCCCCTTCGGCTGGCGTGTAAATCCGGGGAAAGGACATGTGATGATGCGATCGAACTCCGGCAGCCGTTCCCACACAGCTTTGCCCCACGGCCCAATCATACCGACTATCTCTGCTTCTGGGTATAGCTCACGCAGGTGCCCGATGGCGGGCATGGCGAAAAGGAGATCGCCCATGTGGTCTGGACGGATGACCAGGATTTTCTCTGTAGTGCCCGGGCGGGGCGTCGGGTGTAGCCCGATGATTTTCCCTGTGATTTGCAGGAATGCCCTTCTGATCCGATGGGTAGAGGGGGGGTGCTGTGGAACTGGAAGGGGGTACGATGACATAGTTGGTCGTCTTCCTCAGACCTTTGCTGCACGACGGTAGACTTCGAGGGTCTCCCTGGCGGTTTTTTCCCACGAGAAAGACGCCGCCCTGTTCAACCCCTTGGCTCGCAGTTTGCCGCGCAGATCGTCGTCAGAAAGGATACGCCACATCTGCACCGCAAGCTCCTCCTCGTCCTCAGGCGAGACCAGAAGAGCAGCATCTCCTACGACCTCCGGCAGGCTGGAAACCCTTGTGGTTATGACCGGCGTGCCGCAGGCCATTGCCTCGAGGGCAGGAAGCCCGAATCCCTCATAGTGGGCAGGATGCACCAGCGCCAGAGCGGAGTTGTACAGGTACAAAAGCACTTCCGTGGGCACCCGCCCGAGGAAGAAAGTGTGTGATTCCAGATCCAGGCTTTGAACGAGCTGGAATATCTCGTCGAAAAGCCAACCTGGCCTGCCAGCTAGCACCAGCTTGACATGATCTGTCTTGTAATTCTGCCTCATGAGGCTGTACGCTCTCAGGAGCGCTGGAATGTTTTTCCTGGGTTCCAGAGTGCCGACGAACAGGAAAAATTGCTCAGGAAGGTTGGGGTACTGCTCCTTCGCTTTTTTCCATGCTTCGTCGCGGTTTATGGGGCGGTAGATGGGATTTGCTGCTTCGTGGATAACTGTGATCTTCCGGTCCGGTACTCCCAGAAGGCGGATCAGGTCTTCTTTGGTGCTTTGGGAGACCGCGATGATATGGTCTGCACGTCGGACAGCATGGTCTATCTGCCCATAATATCTGGCCGCCTTGGGCGTTAGAAAATTCGGGTACAGTAGGAAAGCAAGGTCGTGGACCGTGATCACCGAACGGAAATCCGACCCAAACCAGCGCTTCGGTGGAATGAAATCGGGGCTGTGGAGCACATCGAGTTGCAATCCGAGCACTTCGAGGCCCAGTATGTAGTGTTCCAATCTGTGGTGGCTGGGCGTCCATAGCCCTTTTCTCCGAAAATTCGGATGGTTTACCAGAGGTTCTGGCTCTTTGCGGCTCTGGAGCAGGAAAAACTGGTCTTCCGAATCTATCCTGGCCAACGCTTTGACCAGGTGTGTGGTGTACTGCGTTATCCCTGCCTGACTGTAATGGATCAGGCGTGCATCAATTCCTATCCGCATTGCTTTTGCCTCGTTCCTCCGCCGCTGCCCTGTCGTATCTGCTGCTCCGAAAATAGCAATCACGAATCGTACGAATTTCGCGAAGCGACCATGAAAAGACACAGAAAGGGCCAAACTGGGTTGGCGAAGATGATGTCTGCTTCGGAAGTAGCAATCACGAGTTTCACGAAACGACCATGAAAAGGCACAGAAAAGGCCAAATGGGCAGACGAAAAAGGTGCCTTTGCCCGTCCTTGTTGCCTTTTTGCCTCATCCACTCCCAACTCCATCCTTCTACCTTGAATGGGAAAGGATGGGGTCAAAGTCCAAACGCCACCCAGGATATTGAGACGATACGTCCTATCCAAAAGGATGTTCGCTGGATACGTATCATCTAAAAACGCCCTCGTACTCGTAGAGGGCGCCTTTGACCATGACGGTACAATCTTAACATAAAGCCGTCGTCCGCGCAAAAAGGCCGTTCGCCTTCCCTTTTGCGAAACCTCCCGCTATGGGATATCATTGGTGTGTTCTGGATTGGTTGGCTGTCCATAGTGCTGAGCTTGCTGGTTCCGTGTCACCCGAACGGCTCGGAATGACGATCTTTTGTGTGCCGATGCGTTGCCCAGGGAGGTGAGAAAAATGACGAAGAAATCTCCGTTGCCGGGTCAGCGGCAGGTCAATGTCGAGATACCGGCAGAGCTGGATGCTATTTACGCTAATTTCGTGATTGTGAGCCACTCTGCGTCCGAGGTGGTTTTGGACTTCGCACGTGTCCTGCCCAATGCACCAAAAGCAAAAGTCCATGCTCGCATTCTAATGACGCCCCTGAATGCCAAGATGCTGCTGAGAGCTCTGGGGGAGAATCTGGGACGTTATGAGGAGAAGTACGGCGAGATAAAGCTGCCACGGGAGGAAGAGGAGCGCCCCATTGGATTTCGTCACTGATCCCGGACGTTGGGATTCCCTTGTCAAAGATCACCCGGCGGGACATTTCCTGCAATCGTACCCGTGGGGTGAATTGAAAGCAGCTTTTGGTTGGCCTGCGCCTGTCCGCCTGACGTGGAATGATCCCCCGTGGGGAGGTGCACAGGTGCTCTTCCGGAGACTCCCCCTGGGGTTCAGCGTGGCATATGTTCCCCGCGGCCCATGGTGGAACTGGTCGCTGCCGGAAGTAGAGAGCGCGTTGACGGAGATTCGGTCTCTGGCGCGCCGGAGGAGGGCCCTGGTTTTGATCCTGGAGCCAGAGGCGAATGACGACCCAGCCCTGACGCGTCGGCTCCGTTCCCTGGGCCTCAGTCCTACAAGGAGCATCCAGCCCAGGAGCAGCATCCTGATCCCTCTGGATGCCGACGAGGATGAGATTCTGGCCCGAATGCACAGCAAAACCAGGTACAATATCCGTCTGTCGGCCCGGAAAGGTGTGGAGGTGCGCGTTGGTGGGGAGGAAGACCTGCCCGCGTTCTACGCCCTGATGCAAGAGACCGCCCGACGTGACAGGTTCCCGATTCATTCCTTTGAGTACTATCGAGAAGCACAGCGGTTGCTCGTGAGTGCCGGATATGCCAGGCTTTTCCTGGCATACTACCAGGACGAGATGATAGCGGGGCTCATGGCTGTCGCTTTCGCGCGGAAAGGGATATACCTTTATGGTGCTTCCAGTGCCCGCCACCGCCAGCGGATGCCAAACCATGCCCTACAGTGGGCTGCGATGAAATGGGCAAAGGAGCAGGGGTGCAAAGTCTACGACCTCTGGGGTATCCCGGATGATGTCGGGGCCAATCCGGAGCGATACGATAAGATCGGGGATTACGGCAAAGGTGGGCTCTGGGGGGTCTACCGGTTCAAGCAGGGATTCGGTGGCGAGGTGGCGCGCACCATCGGAGCCTGGGAGATGGACGCTTTCCCCGGAGGGCGGGCGATTTACCACCTTTTGCTGAAGGCACGGAAGTAGAGGTGACCTGGTGGGTTACCCTGCTACCGGGGTTCTGTTTTTTGGGGTGATGATGGAAATTGTCTTGGAGGAAAGTCCGGCCAGGTGGAACGAAGAGCTGAGTCGACTCCAGTTCCGACATGTGCTGCAGACGGCCCAGTGGGGTGATGTCAAAGCTTTTACTGGCTGGCAAGCGGAGAGGTGGGCGTTTCGTGATGGAGGGCGGACAGCGGCGGCTGCCCTCGTCCTTACGCGGCGATCTGTAGG
Organism: Anaerolineae bacterium; assembly: GCA_015486235.1. Lineage (GTDB taxonomy): Bacteria > Chloroflexota > Anaerolineae > S016-19 > S016-19 > S016-19. Next base: position 12,242 of record WFSD01000126.1, on the reverse strand, counting down.
AGGTTTCCTGGCTGTCCAGTACGTGCCGAAAGGCCCGGCCCTGGACTACTCCAATCCAGCATTACTGGATCGCGTTTTGGCTCACCTGGAGCAGGATGCACGGCAGCACGGTGCTCTTTTCGTGAAAATAGACCCTGATGTAGTCGTGGATTCATCCCTGGGGATGCGGGTGACCGCGCACCTGCAGACGCGTGGCTGGCTGCCGTCGCGGGAGCAAATCCAATTTCCGAATACCATGGTTCTCGACCTCGCACCTGACGAGGAGGCACTGCTGGCGGCGATGAAGCAGAAAACCAGATACAACATCCGGCTGGCGATGAGACGTGGCGTGGTAGTGCGCTCCGGCGGTCACGCTGACCTCCCCACGTTCTACTCCCTCTACTCGGCCACCGCGGAGCGGGACGGATTCATAATCCGTCCTTTTTCGTATTACCGGCGTGTCTGGGAGACTTTCCTGGATGCTGATCTGGGACACTTGCTTCTAGCAGAGGTGAAAGGGGAACCAGTAGCAGGGGTTTTCCTTTTCAGGTTTGCCGACAGGGCCTGGTATTTCTACGGGGCATCCGCTTCCAGGTATCGGAAGCTAATGCCGAACTACCTGCTCCAGTGGGAAGCGATCCGATGGGCGAAGGTTCAAGGGTGTTCCATCTATGATCTTTGGGGCGCACCGACCGAGCTTTCGGAGAGCGACCCTATGTGGGGCGTGTACAGGTTCAAGCTGGGCTTCGGGGCAAGACTGGAGCGACATATTGGCGCGTGGGACTATCCTGTCAAGCCAGTAATGTACCGGATTTATAGCACCATGATGCCAAGGATACTCGATTTCATGCATTGGAGGGCGCGTCGTTTCCCGGGATGAGGTGTTTTAATGAAAAGGCTAAGCCCGCACAGGCCAGGTCGTTTTCAACGAGTGAGGATTGTAATCATTTTCAGGGGTGAGTTATGAATCGAGACGATATTGCCAGGCGTGTGGTGATCACCGGATTGGGTAGCATCAGCCCGCTGGGTCTCAGCGCTCCCGAAACGTGGGAGGGGATGATTCAGGGGCGTTCTGGTGTTGCCCGCATCACCTTGTTCGACCCAAGCGACTACAAAACCCAAATTGCCGCTGAGGTAAAGGGCTTCGACCCGAAGGATTTCATGGATGGTAAGCTGGCCCGCCGGATAGACCGATTCACCCAATTCGCTATTGCCGCTTCCAGGGAAGCAGTAGCTGACGCTGGCCTTGATTTGAGCAAAGAGGATATCTACCGTGTCGGCGTGCTCCTGGGTTCTGGCGTGGGTGGAATTGGAACTTTGTTGAAGCAACAGGGCATCCTCGAAAGACGGGGACCTCGCAGGGTCAGCCCATTTCTGATAACCGCCATGACGCCCGATGCAGCGTCGGGGCAGGTCGCCATAGATCTGGGCGTGCGTGGGCCGAATTTCGCGGTCGTCTCGGCATGCGCCACTGGCAGTGGCGTTTTGGGAGAAGCGTCCGAAATACTCCGCCGCGGCGATGCCGATGTGATGGTCGCCGGTGGGAGCGAGGCCTGTATCCTCCCTATCACTATCGCTGGATTTGATATCATCGGTGGAATCTCTTCCAGGAACGACGAGCCGGAGAAAGCCTCTCGGCCTTTTGACCTGGATCGGGATGGGTTCATTCTGGGAGAGGGGGCAGCCATCCTGGTGCTGGAAACCCTGGATCACGCGATGAAGCGCGGTGCCAGAATATACGCAGAGTTCATAGGGTACGGGGTGTCCGCGGACGCGTATCATATGATCGCCCCGGAACCGGAGGGCAAGGGAGCTGTAGCCTCCATGAAGATGGCCCTCCGGAAGGCGGGTATCCGTCCGGAGGACGTGGATTACATCAATGCTCATGGCACATCCACACCCTTGAATGACAAGTCCGAGACGGCTGCCATCAAGGAGGTCTTTGGCAATCATGCATACCGGCTCATGGTCAGCTCTACCAAGTCGGTCACAGGACACATGCTTGGTGCCACCGGGGCGACAGAGGCGCTGGCGTGTGCTATGGCCTTGTACGAGGGGATCGTGCCTCCGACGATGAATTACGAGACGCCCGACCCGGATTGTGACCTGGATTACGTACCCAACAAAGCACGTAAGGTCCCGATACGGATAGCCCTTTCCAATTCCTTTGGCCTGGGTGGGCATGATGCCACCATCATCCTGCGGCGGTGGGAAGGGGACTGAATCGAAATCAGCAAATCGGCGGATCAGCGAAGAGCTGATTCGTTCCCTTGGTACGGGTGCAGCATGCTGCACCCGTACGGCATGCTGCACACGTACCGAACTGGCATTCACAGGGAACATTTCGCCGATTTCACAATGTAAGGAGGATTTCATTGACCCGATATGCTCGAATTGTGGGGTGGGGCAAGTTCCTGCCCCCGAAAGTGCTGACAAATTTCGACCTGGAGCGCATGGTAGATACATCCGACGAGTGGATACGTACCAGAACCGGCATCCGTGAGCGTCATATGGTGAACGATCCGAATATCGCCTCGTCGGACCTGGCGGTGGAGGCTGCAAAGCGTGCCCTCAGCGTGGCCGACATGACCGCTGGCGACATAGACTTGATCATGGTTGCAACCTCGACGCCAGACCATCTTTTCCCAGCGACCGCGTGCATCGTTCAGGACAAGCTGGGCGCAACGCAAGCAGGCGCTTTCGATGTGAGCGCAGCGTGCTCCGGGTTCATTTACGGCCTTGCGCTGGCGCGGGGCCTGATCGCTTCCGGTGAGATAGATACCATCCTGCTGATCGGGACGGAGGTGCTCTCTCGGTTCGTGGACTGGAACGACCGGGAGACGTGTGTTCTGTTCGGCGATGGCGCTGGCGCTGTGGTGATAAAGGCCAGCGAAGAACGTGGTGGGGTGATGGCCTCTATGCTTGGGGCGGATGGATCTGGTGCCAGTCTTCTCGGATTGCCAATGGGTGGGAGTCGACTCCCTCCCTCGGTGGACGGGATTGCCGAGGGAGAGAACCACATTAAGATGAAAGGACGGCCCATTTTCCGGTTTGCGGTTCACGTCATGGCCGAATCCTCGCGTGTAGTGATGGAGAAAATGGGATGGGCGCCGGAGGATGTGGATCTGGTGGTTCCGCATCAGGCGAACGAGCGGATAATCCGGGCTGCGATGAAGCAACTCAAAATCCCGATGGAGAAAGCCTATCTGAACATTGCCACCCACGGCAACACCTCGACGGCGTCGGTTCCCATGGTTCTGGTGGATGCGATAAACGAGGGAAGGATAAAGCAGGGAAGCAAGTTGGTCCTGACCGGGTTTGGTGCTGGCCTGACTTATGCTGCCGTCGCCATCGAGTGGGGTGCGCGGACGCCGGCTCCGGAAGCGCCGATACACCGAAACATCTTGCGGAAGATTGGGTATAACCTCGCCCATGTCCGTTCTGCTATGCGACGCGCTGTCAGGGCGTTCTACGGCTTTCTGCTGGGGCCTGAAGAAGGAGGCGGCTGGCGCGTGCCCATACGTCAGAAGTTCGATGAGTGGCTTGGCCTGCGGGGAAAAGAGAAATAACGGGAATTACCTGCCCTTCGGAAGGTTTTCGCCAATCTTAGGAAAGTCACAGCACAAACCCTGTATCGAGTGTGAGGGCTTCCGGGAGCGCTTTTGGAGTTCGATTTGCTTCGGAAGCCCGAATGAGGTCGAGTTGATATGAAATGCCCCAAATGTGGCACATGGAATCCGGATGACCGTCAGACATGCTGGCGGTGTGGTGCTCCATTGCCCAAGCCGGCCGAAAAGAAGAGACGCATTCCGCGTACGTTCATGGGGTTTCCCCTGTGGGTGTGGGTGCTGATATTGCTGATGTTTTTCTCCATGATCCTCATCCAGTGCCAGACGATGTTTAGGTGATGATGCTGGCCGGAGGTGCTCTCGATGGGATGTAGAGCTGTCGACGGATTCGAGGCACGTTATGGGGAGATGCCGGAGGTGCTGGCCCGTGCCCCCGGCAGGGTAAACATCATTGGGGAGCATACGGACTACAATGATGGCTTCGTCCTCCCAATGGCGATAGATCGCTTTGTCTGGGTCGCCGCCCGCGGTACGCCCGGCCGCCGTGTTTCCGTTTACTCCATGAATTTCGGCGAGGCTGCGGGTTTCGATCTGGACCGATTCTCCAGGGGCGGGTCGGGTTGGGGAGAATACGTCAAGGGGGTGGTCTGGGCTTTCCGAGAAGCCGGGTATGATCTCGTTGGATGGAAAGGCGTGGTGCGCGGGAATGTGCCGGTGGGGGCTGGGCTTTCCTCTTCGGCAGCGCTGGAGTTGGCTGTGGCCCGGATCTTCGCCTATCTTTCCGGTATCCCGTGGGAGCCTGTGGAGATGGCGAAGCTGTGCCAGCGGGCAGAGAACCAGTGGGTTGGAACAAGATGTGGTATCATGGATCAGCTCGTGTCGGCTGCGGGCGTTGCCGGGCATGCTCTGCTGATAGATACCAGAGACTTGAGTCTGGAACCTGTGCCCCTGCCGCCCGGCACGACTTTGGTAGTCCTGGATACCGGCACGCGCCGCAACCTGGCGGGCTCAGCTTACAACGAACGCCGATCCCAGTGCGAGGCTGCGGCCAGGTTCTTCGGCGTCCCTGCGCTTCGGGATGTCACATTGGGGGAGTTCCTCGCCAAGGGTGCGGGCATGGGCGGCCCCTTTTGGCAACGTGCCAGGCATGTGATCACGGAGAACGCCCGCACTCTCGATGCGGCCGATGCCATGCGCCGTGGTGACGCCAAAGCTTTGGGCCGTCTGATGTCCGAGAGCCACCGAAGTCTCCGGGATGATTTTGAGGTCTCCAGCCGAGAACTGGACGCCGTGGTGGAATGCGCCATGGCTCGTCCCGAATGCTACGGCGCCAGGATGACAGGAGCTGGATTCGGTGGGTGCGCCATCGCTCTGGTTCGCTCTGACTCTGTGGATGAGTTCATTCCTTCCGTTTCCTCGTGCTACGCTGAAATGATTGGCATCTCCTTGAAGGCATACCCTTGTGTTCCATCAGGTGGGGCAACCATTCTCCCAGTAGCAGGAAAAATTTAAGCTAGAAACTGGCATCTTGAAACATGGATGAGTCTTTGGGGCTTTGGGAGCAGATCGGAAGCCCCAAGCCGTCCCAGGAGCTTTCTCGACGCGCCTGGGTAAGTTGGAACCGACGGCGTTATAGCACAGCCTACTGCGTGGGTATCATTATGACAGGGGGTCTCCTTTCCCTATCTTTTGTTGCAAACATATTTCAGGACTTGACATAGCCCTCTCACGCCTGATTACATTTCCCTCCCCCTCGCAGGGGGGAAGGCCAGGGAGGGGGTCCGGCTGCTCCCTCATCGGCACGGACCGCCGTGTTGCGGATTACGCATCGCCCCTGGCCGCGCTGGGTGCGGAACAGCACCTCTACGCCACCTGGGACGCCGATTCCCTGGCCCTGACCTGGACCGGCGCCAACTGGAACAACGACGGTGACCTCTTCGTCTACCTGGACACCGGGCCCGGCGGCACCAGCGACGCCCACAATCCTTTCGGCGATGGCATCAGCGTCTCCCTGCCCTCCGGCATGGAAGCGGACTACCTGGTGTGGGTGCAGGACGGAAGCAGTGCCAACCTGCTGCATTGGAACGGGGGTTCCTGGGAGAAAGTCGCAGCCCTCTCGTCCGGGCAGTACCGCTTCGACCCACCCTCCGCCTGGGGGCAGACCACCCTCGTTCTGCCTTTCGGCGACATCGGCCTCGGGGCAGAAAGCAACCTGGGCCTCGTGGCTTTCGCCACGGAAGAAGGGGCGATGAAACTGTGGGCCACCATGCCCGCCGCCAACCCGGTGAACAGCGCCCTGGCCGCAGGGAGCATCCCTTACGCCGACACCTCGGCGTCCCTGGAACTCTCCCACGGCTACCACTGGCGCCCTCGGCCCGGCCCACGCCGGAGTCCGTCCCGACGCCGCCGGCGTTTGACCATCGCCAATGGCTTCCCCTATGTCTCCAGGGGGTGCAGCAATGAAAAGACGGCTCGTTCTCATAGCGATCCTGCTTCTAGCCCTGTACGCCGTTGCCCTCGTGGGCCTGCGTCACTCCGGCGCACAGGCCAGGAAGCAGATGGCATCTGGTTCGTGGTGGAGCGCTATGAGTTCGCGGCGACGGCGCTCGGAGAGAGCAGCGATTTCGTGCCCGTAAGCCCGCCTATTCCGGGGCGGGGAAGCAACAGCGCCTATGCCTACCTGGATACCAGCGCCAGGCCTGGGGTGCCGTACCTTTATCGGCTGCACATCCTGCCGGACGATCGGTTCACCACGCCCATGGGGCCAGTGACGCGCCTCCACGGGTGCTACCTGCCACTGACGGTAAGGTAGGTACCGATCACCCTGGACGGTGCGGTCTCCAGGTTCTTACTACCGCACCACGGGGAGGTACGAACGTAGAGCACGCGAGGCGCTGTGAGCGGGGACGCGCACGGTCAGCCCATCCCCTTCTGGCGGGTAACGAGTTCCTCCGGGCACAACGCGAAGAACGGTCTTGCCCTGTTTGTCACCGGCGACGACGGTGACGAAGTAGTCACCAGGGTCAGCACCCTGGGTGTCAACGAAGAAACGCACTTGCCCGCTTTCTCCAACAGGGAGAGAAGTCAGGACTGTGTGACCGTTGATAGCAACGTCACCCTCCGCCGTGGCGGGGAAATTCGCGCCCGCCAGGGTGAACACACTCCCCACTTTGCCAACACTATAGTTCGACTGCAAATAGGGTGCAGGGGTCTCTCCCAAAGGAATGGGCCAGGTCCAGCGGAGGTCTCGATAGCGCCCCAGTTGGCCATAAGCATCGCTGCCCCAGCACATCACACCGCCTCCGTGGCCCGCATCCATGCGTGCGCACACGTGGTCGAAGGCTACACTCACCCCCTGGACTCCGGCCTCCAGCCCCTCCACGGACACCGGGCTGAAGCGCGTCCTGTATGTGCCATCCCCGGCCTGACCGTACATGTTCCATCCCCAACAACGCACGCCCCCGCCGACTACCACGCACGTGGTGTAGCCCCCTGCGTCCAGGGACGTAGCCGCGCCGCCCAGGTTCTGCACTTGCACGGGCGTCTCGCTCCCCCACCCCGCGCCGGGATTTCCCAGTTGCCCCTGGCCGTTGGTGCCCCAGCACCACACCTGCCCGTTTTGCAGCAGGGCGCAGGTGTGGTCACTTCCGGCCGTTACGCTCCGGCCAGCGGCGGGGAGGTTCACCCGCACGGGTGCAGTCCATTCTTGTGTGGTTCCATCCCCAATCTGACCGAAATCGTTTGCCCCCCAGCAGTACACGCTGCCGTTCGTCAGCACAGCACAGGCATGATGTGCCCCAACGCCGATGTCCCTGGCCGTGCCGATAGAGTGCACTGTCACGGGGAGATGCTGGTCTTCGTTCGATCCGATGCCCAACTGGCCGCGATCATTGTGCCCCCAGCAGCGCACCGTGCCATCCGTGAGGAGAGCACAGGAAAAATCGCTGCCCACGCGCACGATCCTGGCCTGTCCCCCAAGATCGTGAACGGTGACAGGGGCCATGGACAGGTCAGTCGTGCCGTCACCCAACTGGCCGTACGTGTTATCGCCCCAGCATTGAAGCGCGCCATCTTCCATGAGCACGCAGGAGTGACTTTCCCCTGCATCTATTCCTGCCACGCCTTGGGACGGAGATGCCAGACGGGTGGGAACAGACGTGTCGCTGGTGAAACTCGTGTTGAAGCGCTGGCCCCAGCACCACAGAGAGCCGTTTGCGGGCACTGCGCAGGTGAAGCCGCTGCCCGCGCTGAAGTCGCTTACATTGTCCAGGTCGAACACCCGCTGTGGCACGGGCACAAGGGTCGGCGAGCCATTCCCTAGCTGACCCCACATGTTACTGCCCCAGCAAAAGGCCTGACCATCGTCGAGGACGGCGCATGTGTGGTTCGCACCAGCGGAGGTCGTCATGTAGAAGACATGGTTGGTCATGCCGATGACCGGCGTCAGTTGATGGTGGCTTCTGGTGGAGCCGTCCCCCAACTGGCCGTAGCGGTTGTACCCCCAGCAGAGGATGCCGTGATCTCCAGTGAGGATGCAGGTGTGCCCCATGCCGGCGCGCATCAGGAGGACACTCACTCCTGCTCCTTGCTGGGCAGGCATCTGCAACAGTCCGTTCCACCCCCAACAAGAAAGTCGTGGGGTGCCCTGAGCGTCCCGGTACGTGGCGCAAGTGTGGTTGCACCCGGCTTCGATGGTCTCGCCGTGGCCGGAAACAGCGGTCACCTGGACGGGGGTGGTGGATTGGGATACGCCGGACACGCCCAGTTGTCCGCGCACATTCCAACCCCAGCAAAACATCCGGCCGTCAGAGAGGAGCGCACAGGTGTGATCGCATCCCGCGGTGATCCACGTGGCGGCACCGGGCAAGTCAACGGTGACAGGGCTGGATCGATCGGCTGTCGTGCCGTCGCCCAACTGGCCGGCGATGTTGGCTCCCCAGCACTGCACATGACCGTTCTGCAGGAGCGCGCAGGTGTGCCACGATCCGGCCGCCAGATCGATGACTTTGTCCGCCAGTCCAGTGACGAAAACCGGAGAAGCGTGAGGAGTCCAGGAGAAAGTGCCATTGCCCAACTGACCGTCTGCGTCGCCTCCCCAGCACTGGACACGGCCGTCATGCAGGAGAGCGCAGGTATGTTCCTCGCCCGCGGCCAGGTTGACAGGGGCGGCTGCCAGATCATGGGCGAAGACGGGGAAAGGAACGCTGACGAATCCGAGGACGCCCAGTTGTCCCCAATCGTTCTCCCCCCAGCAGATGACTCGATCGTCGGGCAGGATGGCGCAAGCATGGGAGGTACCCACAGCCATAGGACGCAAGCGTATGGCTGAGGGGCTTTCACTCGCTCCGGTATCCTCGACTTTCAAGATGGCAGGTGATCCACCGGGAAGTGTCAACATCCGAAACGAGGCTGGTTGTGAAGATTCAGCCGGTGTGGGGGTGCCTTCCGGAGCGATGGCGCTGCTGAGGGGGGTGAGCGCAAGCGTCAAGAGGAGTGCAAGGAGGGAAGCAAGGTAGGAAGATCGTGAAATATGCATGACAACCTCCAAAATCGGAAATGAGATCACTTACGGGCAGCGCTTTTGCTGGCGTTGTCACGGTGCCCGCACAACTGCCACACTAACAGACTGCATCACAGAACCACTGTGAGGCTGCTGGTGGCTCGTCAGGCGAAACAGTATGAGTGATGGCATCCGACGAGCAGGATAAGCCCTGCTTCTACGCATCATTCTGAGCCAAGCCGAAGGTGTCTGGAAAGAGAGCGTTCAAGTGTCCACCCCATTCTCACCCCCAGACGATCTCGTACCTGATGGTGTAGTCCTTCAGAGCATCGTAGATCGCTTTCTCCACAGCCTCCTTATCTCCGGCACCGGAGACCAGAACCTTCGCCATGGTGCCGTGGACGGGGTGAGGTCCGACTTCGACTTTCAACGAACCCACCATGCCAACGACAGACGCCAGCGCCTCTTCGTAAGCCCGCCGCGTGCTATCCCAGCGCAGCTTGGGCTTGAAAATCTTCCCCACGGGCGTCACCGGCATCTCCTGGATAATGTAAACTTCCTTCGGAACGGCTGCCCGCTCGAAGATGTTCTCCCGTGCGTATTCCAGTATCCCCTCCGGCGTCGCCTCGGCTCCTGGCTTGAGCGTCACGTACACCACCGGCACCTCTCCGGCGTAGGCATCCGGCTTCCCGACCGCCGCAGCCAGGGAAATCGCCGGATGCTTGTAAAGCGGGTCCTCGATGGCGGAAGGATCGATGTTGTGCCCACCGCGAATGATCAGGTCTTTCAGCCTGCCGGTAATCCAGAAGTACCCATCTTCGTCCATCCTGCCCAGGTCGCCGGTGTTGAACCACCCATCCTGCACCCAGATTCCCCTGTTGTGCTCCTCCTGCACGTAGCCGGGGAACACGTTCGGGCCCTTGATGAGGATGACTCCCTGCTCGTTCGGTTCGCAATTTCGGACATATTTGCCGTTCTCGTCCAGAACCACCGTTTTCATCGGCTGGTACGGGAACCGCAGCCCGATGGAGCCGACCCTGCGCTCGCCGTCCTTCGGGTTTACGGAGCTGGCGCACGTCCCCTCTGTCAGCCCGTATCCCTCCAGAATCTTGATTCCGGTCTTCGCCTCGAAAGCCTTGAACGTCTCCACAGGCATCGGCGCGGCACCGCAGATGGCGTACTTCAGAGAGCTCACGTCTCCCTCGGCCGGTATGTGCAGGAGCGCCGAGTAAACCGTGGGCACAGCACTGAAGAATGTCCCTTTGTAATGCTCCACTATCTTGAAGAAATTCTTGATGACGCCGGTATCTCGATAGCCGGAGGCGCTGAGAAGCACCACCGAAGCCCCTACAGAGAAAGGCGCCAGCCCGGTGATGATCACTGCGTTGACGTGGAACAGCGGGAGCCCACACATGAACACGTCCTTGTCGGATGCGTTAGCCACGACCGTCACCGCCCAGGAATCGCAAACCTCCATGAAATGCGTGTGCTTTGCCAGCTTGGGCGTGCCAGTGGTGCCGCCTGTGTGGAAATAAGCAGCGATTTCGTCCGGCGCAATCCGACGCCCGCTTTCCAGCTTCGTGGGGTCATACTTCCCGACGGTCTCGTCGTAATTGTAAACCCCATCGGCCTCGTTCCCCGGCCCCATCACCTGGAAAATCGCTTTCAGGGTGGGCACTTCCTTTCGAATTGCTTCCACTTTCTGCCAGATGTCGGTGCCCGGCACCGGACCAAGGGTAAAGAGAACCCTGGCTTTCGCCGCGTTCATGATGTTGGCGATGGCTTTCGGCTCCAGAAGGGGATTGATGGGGCTTATGATGCCCGCAGCCTCCGTGCCCCAAATGGCGAAATGCGCCTGCGGCACGTTGGGCAGCAACATGCTTGCCACATCATTGGGGCCAAACCCGAAGTCCATGAGCATGTTTGCCGTCTGGTGAATCCTCCCGACGAGCTGCCGGTAGGTCACCTTCACGGGATTGACGTAGTCCTCTCCTTTTAGGAAGAAGTAGAGGGCAACTTTGTCTTCGTGTCCGCGGGCGCCCTGGAGGATCATCTCATAGGTGTTCCTGACATTAATCCTCTCCTCCAGCGGAGTCTGCTCCATTGCCTCAATGTCTTGCAGATTTCTGATGAGCATGAGAAAACACCCCCAAATTCAGATTTTCGCCAGCCCCCCTGGCGATTTTGACAAAGTTCCGCCGTCTCTGCAGCCGCCGCCATGGCTATCACTTATCCGGACCCATCACACCTAAGGCCCTTTTGTGGGACATTATGGCATGAACCCGGATGACGTTCCTTGCCGGCGAGGTTTTTTTACTTTCCTGCTGCATATTCTACAATCTTGAGGGTTGCGCAGCAAATTTTATAGACCGGCCGGTACTGCGGCGATGTTATGGGAGAAGTCCCAACCCGCCCGGTGTCCGGATTCGGCCGGACCCCGGTTCATGACCTCAGACATGACTTCCAGACCTACACGACATGGCCTCGCGTCCGCACATTTTCCCCGGAACACGAAAGACACAGAGGAGGGAGGCGTATGGGAGAGGTCGTTCTGGAAACGAGCAACATCACCAAGAGTTATGGAGACATGCAGGCTATGAGAGGCACCTCGTTTCAGGTGAGGCGGGGAGAGGTCCTCGGGCTGCTGGGCCCAAACGGCGCAGGCAAGGCCACCACCATCTCCGTCATTGGCCTGATCGAACCGGTCGTCCGGCCAGAACACCTGGCCCTTGTGGAACTTCCCGCCCGAGGCGGGGGTAGGAGAGGATAAAAGCAGCGCCATCCCACCAGTTCTGAGCGCTACCAAAAATACGCCCTGCGGGGGCGGCCGAAAAGCCGCCCCCAAAGGCTCATTCTTCGAGCTTCTTGAGCTCTTCGTTGACCTCGTCCAGGCGTTCCTCCAGGTGCTTCTTCAGCGCCTCGAGCCATTCCTTGCGCTCGGATTTGGTCGGGCCGCCCCACCACCAGCACCAGCGCGGGTTCAGAGTCTCTTCCGCTTCCTGCCAGGGCGGATGGCCATACGGCTTCCTGTATCCCCAGAACCCTTTCATCGATCTCACCTCCTTTCAAAGGATATTCGGCATTGCGCATATCGCAGGCCAAAAAACGCCTCTTTCAAGCACGCTTCAAAGCGATCCTGATTTTCCTCAGCTGCGCTTCCAGGCGGCGCCTCGTCACCTCGAACCAGACCCTAC
>WFSD01000125.1 GCA_015486235.1 Anaerolineae bacterium | reverse complement strand
GCCATTGGCCAGACAGACCACGGTCTCCAGCAGTTCCGCATCGGACAGCGGCCCGCTATCGCTCTTGAATTCCACGGTGGTGGATTCAAGGTCGGTCAACCATTGGCGAAGCTGGGCCTCAATCATGGCGATCCTCCTGCATTTTTCTCCACGCTGCCAACGCTTCCTCGAACGCCTGCCGCTTGCTCTCGCCGTCGGACGGGTGCACCAGGCGGAAGTACACTCCCCGGTGCGCTTCTCGCGCTGGCGTGCTGGGCTCTCGGCGCAGGACGAAGGCTGTGGTCTGTAGGGTCCCCGGATTGCCTGTCTCGAACAACGCGGGGCCGGTGTGCGCCATGGTTTCTACAACGGCTTGCTTGGACAATGCCTGGCGCAGTTTCTCATATGATGAGATGAACATGAAGGACTGCATGGTAAGCATACCCACATAGCCCTGGTCATCAGCCAGTTCCAGGCAGCGTAAGATGAAGGCCGCGTAGAGGTCTCCTTTGCCTTGTGGATATTCTCCGGCGATCAAGTCGGCGAGTTCCCGGCTCATGTTGCGGCGCGCCATGTAGGGCGGATTGGTGACGACCACATCATAACGGTTCAGGAGCAGGTGCGCCAGGCGCAATCCTCGCACGGCTTCATTGGCGAAGAAAGTTTGTGTGGGGTCGTCGGCTGCAGTCTGGCGGACGAACTCGTCCAGAGCCTGGATCACCTTTCCCTCCAGGAGAGACCAGTATTCTTCTTCCGCCGCCTCGCTTTCGAACTCCCCTTTCACCCCGGCGAACAGCGGCAGGAAGTTTTTTCGCTCTGCAGCGATGAGCTCACGCAGAGTCCGCTCTACCCGTAGCAGGGAGCCCAGCCATTCCGCGTCCTCCAGGCGACGCCATAGCGATGTGAGCACCCGTTCCAGCAGGGGGCGATCCTGGTCGAATCGAGCCAGGAAGGTACGCAGCCGTGGGCCGTCCAGGGGACGCACGCCGGCCACCGCCAGGTTGGTCTGCCGGATTTCAGCCTGAGGGTTGTAAGATTTTGCCTTCAAGTAGAGGGCTAACGCGGCCAGTTGCACAGCGCGCAGGTCTATGTCCAGGCCGTGCAGGTTGTGCTCCAGGATGGCCCCGGGGATGTCCTCCTCCCGTTTCACCGATGGACGTTTGGGCCAGCCAGGTTCGCCCGCTCGTGCCAGTTCCTCCCGGTACATCTCGGAGAAAAGGTCGGACGCCACCAGGCCGAAGTGCATGGTACCGCAGGCAGGGTCCAAAAAAGTAATCTCCCGCACGGGCTTGGGGGAACGCGATGGCAGGGGTTCCGCAGGGGGCACGAAGTAGTCCAGCCGCTCCCGCAGGCGGGAGTCGGGATGCATCTGTAGCCAAAGGCGGCCCAGCGTGTTGTGTACCAGAAAGCGCACAATCCAGTTGGGGGTGAACAACTGCGTCACCGCGGCAAGATGTTCCCGCCTGAACTTTTGCTTGCTTTTGAGGGCATTGTAGGCTTCCTGGAGCTCGGGTTCGTTGAAGTACTGGTATACCCATCCGATGGCTTCCTCGGCCTGCCAGACCTCAGCCAAGTGCGGTGCGTTAAGCAGGGCCAGCAGGTCGCGCAGGGCGCGAGATCGAGGTATCAGGCGGGAAGGCATGCTGTCAGGGTCGAAGAGCACCTTGAGGTTCCGGGCCACCCGTGCGCTTTGGTGAAGCAGAAAGCGGCGGTAGGCCGCGTCTACCTGGCCTCGTCTGTAGAGGGCATAGGCTGTGTCATCGTCGGCCAGGAAGAATTTGAACCCGTTGGAATCAGGGCCACGGCCCACAGTCTCCCGCAGCAGGCCGCGAGTTTCCATCATCTTGAAGGCCACCAGGCGGTTCAGCCATGTGAAGGCGGTTTCGTTGATCAGATGGGATACCGCTTCCGGTTCAGAGCGGTCCTTGGCTTTTTCGGCCTGAAGGTAAGCACGCAGACGTCGGTAGGTCTCGGCCGCCTCACGGTTCTCCACCAGGTGAGGCAGGTGGTCGTACGGCTCCAGTGTGCCGTCTGTGTGAAGCCCGTATTCGCCTTCCAGCAAAGTGGTGATCTCTTCCAGCAGCAGGCGCCGCGCGTCAAGGGCGAAAGCATGCAAACTATCCCGATCCTGCTTTGTCAGTCCGGCCATGATGGTGTGTCCCCTCAGTAAATCTGCACTCGATAGTTGCCCATCGCCGCCCTGTCCCGCAGACCCATGTAACGAAGACCGAAAGTGCTTTCCCGGCCACCGGGATAGAAAAGCACGATGGGGGTCTGTACCCGGCCCTGAAGCTCATTCACCAGTCGGGACAT
>WFSD01000124.1 GCA_015486235.1 Anaerolineae bacterium | reverse complement strand
GGGCGCGCGATCCACGAGGGGCAGGTCGGGAAGTGGCTGGACGAGGTCTTCGAGGTGGATGGGCTCCTGGGTGATTGGGAGAAGAAATACAGCCGCACCGCCGCGGAATTCCGTGAGATCTGCGACATCCTTTCCCCGTTCGAGAGCGATCCCGGCCTGGAAGAGGCGTTCGACAAACTGTTCGATAGCGTTGAAGTCCTGCCCAAATCCCTGGAGGATAGGTTTCTTGCCGTGCGTAAAACCCGCCCGCTGGAAGCATCGGAGCTTTTGGTGCCGATTTCCTGGAGAAGGTGGCACCAGTTACGCCAGGCTAGGCTGCTGTGGACGGAGAAAGGTAAGTGGCCCCAGGTGGTCGAGGTGCCGTACAGCGAGGAATTGGGTCTGGATTTCAGCAAGATTTGACATCTCTGCGCTGGCCGAGGTATTCCCTGAAAGAGAGCCTTTTCATCCCCGGTGACGAGACTGCTTCATTCAAGCGTGCGGCGATCTCCTCGTCCATGCTGTCGGCCTCGTCTTCCAGCAGGTCGAGATAATGCTCGTACCCCTCGATGGTGAGGAGCACAGCCACAGGCTGCCCCTGAGCATCGACAACATATCTGGATTCTTGATCACGCAGAGCGTTCGATTTATTCGATCTCTTTTCCATGGCTCCCACCGTCTTGTGAAAATTTGATCCGAATTCATCTTACAGCAGAAGCGCGTATGGCGCAAGGACAGATCGAATGCCCTTTGTCAGAATCATCGAATTTACATCGGACTTTTCGCTGATTTTGGAGACGAGTCCCTGGAAAAGCAATGCCCTCCGCCGCTACATCGTCGTCCCGAACCGAGGCGGCAAGCCTGGCACTGCCAGGCCATCCGCCAAAGGGTTGTGTTTCCATCATCCACCGGATGAATCCGGCTCTCGAGGCGGGCTGACGCCCGCCGAACAGGACGTTGTCTCGCTCAGAGCACTCCTACGTCGAAAGAACTTCCTTCACGCAGACAACGCTCTGGTCGGCGCCGAAGGCGCCTCCAAGTGCCGAATTCATTCGGTGCTTGCAAACGCCAACACAACTCCTTTTTCGAGTTCAACGATGGGCGCAGCATGCTGCGCCCGTACCCAAAGCAACACTCTCGCTCATGCCGATCTGGCAAGAGACGACATGTTGCATCTGCCCCGATCCGAATGGAGGATACTGAAAAATGGAGACGTTCAAAGCCTACAAACTCACTTTCGACGTGCAGGTCGAGAGCACCGTACAACTTAACGAGCACCAGGGTTCGGCCATCCGCGGGGCGTTCTACCACACCCTCCGACGGATGTACTGCATGAACCCCAAAGCCAAAAGCTGCTCCGACTGTTCCCTCTCCAATGTCTGCACCGTGGCATTCCTGACCTCGACCATGGACCCCGGCTCCGACCGCGGGAGGGATATCCCGCGCCCGTACACCATCCAGCCGCCGCTGCCGGGGAGCGGCCACCCGAAAACCCTGCCGGACCGCCGAACCGTGTACGAATATGGCCCCGGCGAGCGGTTCACGTTCGGGCTGACATTCTACGACAAAGCGATTCAGGTCTTCCCATACTTGCTGCTGGCCGTGTACGAGATGGGACGCGGCGGCCTTGGTCGGCGGAGTCACCGGGAAAATGGGCGGTGGTTCCGTGGCAGGATACGCCTCCTTTCCGCCCGATGCGAAAACCCACTCTCCGGTCAGAGCCAGGAAGTGCTGAACACCGGCACCAACATGGCTCGAATCCCGGATATTCCCATCACTCATCGACAGGTCATGGCCCTCCCCGTGCCGGAAGGCGATTTGCTCATCCGTTTCCTGACCCCCACCAGGCTCACCTACAGCGTGGACTTCAAGAAGAGGGTGGTGCGCCCGGACGGCTTCACGTTCCGTAGATTCTTCCAGCGGCTCGCCGACAGGCTCGACTACCTGGGCAAGTACTTCTCCGACGGCGGCCCGGATTGGGGCGATTTTCGAGTGTTGCTGGATGCGGCTGATGAGGTTCAGGTGGTGGAGAACCGCCTCCGCTGGGCCGATGTGTGGAGCTACTCCAGCCGCAAACAGGCTCTCTCCCCCATCGGCGGCATCCTGGGCGAAGTGGTCCTCCGGGCAGAAGACTGGTCTCCTTTCTGGCCATGGCTCGTCTGGGGCCAGTTCACCCACGTGGGGAAAGACGCGGTGAAGGGAAACGGTGTATACGAAGCAGTCAGCCGTTAGCAGTTGGCCGTTAGCCAAAGGGAGGGGTTAGGGATTAGGGGCCAGGGGTCAAAGGAGGTACTTGTGTCTGAGAGTATCAAGAGCTACAAAGATCTTCAAGTTTGGAAGAGGTCTGTAGCGTTCGCTGTAGAGATATACCGGGTAACCCAGGCTTTCCCGAAAGCCGAGTTCTACGGTGGGCTTGTGGACCAGATACGGCGTGCCGCGATATCGATACCATCCAATATTGCCGAAGGGCATGCACGCCACTTCAGCAAAGTCTTCGCCAACCACCTGGATATGGCATTGGGATCGGCTGCAGAACTGCAAACCCAGCTTCTCATTGCCAGAGAGGTTGGGTACCTTCGACCTCAGGATTATGAGCATCTCATGGCGGACCTGACTGAGCTGACCAAGATGCTTCATTCGATATACGCTGCCATTAATCGGAGAACACGCAATGCGCCCTAACCCCCAAACCCTGATCCCTGAGTTCCTTTCGGGAGGTGATCTTGATGTCCATTGTACGTTATCTTATCGTTGATCGATACGGTTCCATGATCGCCAAGCACAGCGAGCGGATACGTGTCGTGAAAGGGAAAGAACGGCTTGCGGAAGCGCCGCTGCTGCACCTGGAGGCGATCCTGGTGACCACCAACGGCGTCGCCATCTCCAGCGACGCCATCCGGGAATGCACCGAGCGCGGCATCCCCATCTACTTTCTCTCCGGCCGCGGCAAACCCTACGCATCCGTGTACAGCCAGGCACTCACCGGCACCATCGCCACCCGGCGGGCGCAGCTCATGGCCTACGAGGACGAGCGAGGAGTTGCCCTGGCGAAACGATTCGTCTCCGGGAAGCTCCGCAACCAGGCCAATCTCCTGCGGTACATGGCGAAATACCGCAAGGAACGGGAACCGGATATCTTCGAGGCGATCCAGATACTGGCGCCGGACATCCTGGGGCTGGAGGCGGAGATCGAGGAGGTGGAAGGAAAATCCGTTGACGAGGTGCGTGAACGGCTGTTGAACATCGAAGGCCGCGCGGCGCAGCATTACTGGGCCGGCGTGCAGGTCTTGCTGAAGGCGAATCTGGATTGGCCCGGCCGGCGTACCCGCGGGGCGTCCGATCCTTTCAACATGATGCTGAACTACGCTTACGGCGTCCTCTACGGCCAGATCGAGAGGGCGCTGGTGCTGGCGGGCCTCGATCCATACGCCGGGTTCCTGCATGCAGACCGCCCCGGCAAGCCGAGCCTCAGCCTGGACCTGATCGAGGAGTTCCGCCAGCAGGTGGTGGACAGAACCATGGTGGGGATGGTGAACAAGGGGGTGAAGATCGATCTGGACGAGAGCAAACACCTGGTCATGGAGTTCCGCCGTCGGATCGCCGAGGCGGTTCTGGGGAGGCTGGAAAGCCGCGTGGGGTACGAAGGCAAGCGCTTCTCGCTCCAGAGCGTCATCCAGAGCCAGGCGAGACACATGGCGACTTTCCTCCGGGGCGAGAGAGAGGTGTACGAACCGTTCGTCGGGAGCTGGTGAATGCGGTGTCTGGTGGTTTACGACATCCCGGACGATGGCACACGAACGAAAATCGCCGATTTCTGCCTGGACTACGGGCTGGATCGGATACAGTACAGCGCGTTCATGGGGAGCCTGACCAGAAGTCAGCAGAAAGAGCTCATGGCGAAGATCAAGCGCAGGCTGGGGAAAAGGGAGGGCGTGATACAGCTTTTCCCCATCTGCAGGAAGGATTGGGAGATGCGGCTGGAGGTGATCAACATTGGAAAGGGCGAAGGATGAGGAGGAGATCGCCCCGCTGGTGTTGCGGGACGGCGTGGAAGAGCCGATATACTTCCGGGTGACTGATTTAAAACAGTGGTTTTACTGCCCCCGGATCGTCTATTTCCAGTTCGTGATGCCGGACCTGCGCCCGAAGACGTATGCGATGGAAGAGGGTGCTCTGAAGCATGCGGAGTTGAGGCGGAGGGGGCGGCGCTGGCGTGGGCTGCCCGATGGGGAGTATCGGTGGGACGTGGCGCTGCGGAGCGAAGATCTTCACGCATCGGGCCTGGTGGACCTGGTGATCGATACAGGCGAGGAACTGGTGCCGGTGGATTTCAAGGATAGCATGAAAGCATCGGCGCATTTCAAGATGCAGCTTGCGGCGTATGGAATCATGCTGGAGGAAGCTGCGGGAAGGACCGTCGAGCGTGGGTTCGTATACCTGCTCCCCCGGAGGAGGGCGGAGGAAGTGAAGCTGACGGCGAGGACGAAGGCGAAAGTCCGGGGGGCGTTCAGGGAGATGCTGAGGAGCGTTCTGGGCGAGACCATGCCTCCTCCGCCGAAGAGCCAGGCACAGTGTGTGGCGTGCGAGTATCGCCGTTTCTGCGATGACCGGTTTTGAGGCCGATTTCGGGGCTTTTTCGCAAATCGGGGGTGGTTCGGCCCGTTGGAGGGCGTTCGTTGCCTCGAGATTGCTTTTTACCATGCTCCGGGGCCGTTTTTGCTTCGCAAATCGAGGCCGTTCCGTGCAAGAAACCGATTTGCGAAAATTCGCCTCAGGGATTACAATTGCGGCCGAGGGTGAAATCGAAAATTGCCTCGTAGAGGCCCGTGGAGCCGTTTTTCCGTGGTTGTAGGTGGAAAATGTATGGGAAAACGGAATGGCGGAGCGTGGTTTCATCGCGTAGGCCCGAGTTGAGGGTACTGAAAGAACACGCTCTTAGATGGATGTGGGAACATATTTGGGTTTCATCGCGTAGGCCCGAGTTGAGGGTACTGAAAGTGCTCTACGAGCAGTTTGACG
>WFSD01000123.1 GCA_015486235.1 Anaerolineae bacterium | reverse complement strand
GTCCAACACAAATCCGTACACCTTCTCGTCGTACGGAGCAAACCACGCTTCCCAGCCCTGGAGGCCATGTTCCTCAGAAAAGCCCTCCAACGCCATGTGAAATTGCGGAGCGATATCTTCCCACTGCCTCATCTGCTGCGCGACCGCCTGTTGATGATGCAAGCAAAAGCCGGCACCAACACCAAAACCAGAATCCCCACGCTCGGAAGGCCGAGGATTTCGGGCCCCGTCTCGAAGCTGACGATTGGCTTCCCATCTTCCAAGGGTCTCCCGGGCCCCTCCTCTACCCTCACCGATACATCTGATTTCTGGTTCCTGACTTTTTACGCCTATGCCCCAAAACCCTCTCCTCCCGTCAAAATCCCGGAAGCGGGACGGAACCTGTCCCACTCCCAGCCTATGCCTCCTACAGAATCACCGTGAAAAGCCAGATGCCATAACCGAACATCAGCAACCCCAGCACCACCAGCGCCCATGTGACCGCGCTGACAGTACGTTGGGAAACACCACCGTCTATCACCAGCGCCCTGACGCCGGACAGGGCATGGAAGATCACCGATCCCAGGAACAGGATCTCCAGCACCAGCATATACGGGTTGGAAAGGTATCGCACGATATCCTGGTAACCCATCAGGCCACCAGAGATGAAATGTTGGACGATAAGGTGCAACCCGAGCAAGACGATCAGCAACAGCCCTGTGAAAGCCTGCCATATCCAGGCCATGGTTCCTCGCTGTGCCATTTCCATTCCTCCTTAAAGCAAGAGAACAGCGGCTACGAGAGTGATGAGCGCTGCAATGACGAATACCGCCCAGAACATCTCTTTCTGTCGATCCACGCCTATGTTGAGAGCCATCAGCATCAGCCTGAGCCCATTGAGCCCATGATAGACCACTGCCGCCACCAGAGCAGCTTCGAGCAGCCCCACCACAGGGTTTTTCATCAGGCTCACAACGTTGTCGTACGCCTCAGGCCCACGAGCCAGGTAGCTCAGCACGTAAAAGTGCAGGAAAAGGTAAAGGACCAGGACTATGCCCGTAAATCTGTGCAACACGAAAGCCCATCCACCAGCGCCCTGCTTCACAGGGCTGAACCACTCGCCCCACTTTCTCTTGGGCTGCAAAGGTTCCGGTCTTCTGTATCCTTCTGCTAACATAGTGCCCTCCCTCAGAACAAGCCTTTCAGTTTCTTGGAAATCAATCTCTGGCGCAGGTACATGATCAACCCACCCGGATCGACTCCATTCGGGCATACCTCACTGCACTCCATCGCCGCATGGCAGCGCCAGCAGCCTTGCTCATTGTCCACCATCTCAAGAATGGATGGAACGTCCCGATCCCTCGGCTCCTGCACAACCCTGGCAGCAGCGGCCAGTGCTGCAGGCCCCATGTAGTCCGGATCGGTGGCAACCACGGGGCAGGCGGACAGGCATAGACCACACTCCAGGCAGCTCTCCAGCCTGGTGTATGTGCCCACCTCCTCTGAAGGCTTGCCCTCCGGCAGGTATTCGCTCTCCCGTATCAACGGCATCTCCACGGGGCCATATTTCTCGAAAAACGGCACCATGTCCACCACGAGATCGCTGATGAGAGGGGCATTTTTCAGTGGTTCCACAGTTACCACCGGAGTGCCGAGCTCCATAACGTTGGTAACACATGCCAGAACCTCTTTGCCGTTCACCAACATCCCGCATGTACCGCAGGATCCATGATGGCACGAATGGCGGTAGGTAAGAGTCGGATCGTCCAGGCGCAATTTCTCCAAGACATCCAACACTGTCATGTAATCCTCGACATCCACTTTGAACGTATCGTAACGGGGCGGATCTATAACCCCCGGCTTGTAGCGGAAAATCTTGAAAGTAACCTCAGCCATTTTCACATCCTCCGCCGGTAGTAAGCTGTGTGGGGAAGCAAAACCACTTCTTTGGTCCGGCAAGGCACATCCATCCCCAGCTTCTTCATCACCACGTCGACCGTCACTTCGGCCATGCCTCGGGCCGTGGTGGCCTTTCCTCCTGCTATCGTCACAAACCCTTCCACGCCGTTCATATCGGCATGGTCGAAGCATTTAAAAGTGCGGCTTAACTCCCGGCCAGTAGAAGCTTCCCCCTCGGAACCGATCAACGGCCTCGCCGCAGCCCATGCAGCTCTCATTTTAGCATGTTTGACACCAGGCACCAGGACCGACCCCATCTCGTACATAAGCTGGATATGCTCCTTCCTCATTTCCAGCTGGTCAGGATCCTTCACGACCCAGGAACTGGTCCCTATGACAGAAAGGGTGCGCTGAGGCAAAATGATATCCCCGTCGCCAGAGCGGTGCATACGGTTGAGCACCATGTTGTTCCAGCGGCCGTACACGGCCACCAGCACTCCTGGAGAGGGCTGTAACGGCACATGGACTCCGGCCATGGCGGCGATCTTGTCCGACCAGGCGCCGGTTGCATTGACCACAACGTCGGCGCCGATGTCGTATGTCTTCTCCGTCACATGATCCCGGACCTTGACGCCGACCACCGTCTTCCCTTCCATCAAGAGCTCCTCGACCTCAGTGTAAGTCTTAATGACCGCACCGTTGCTCTGGGCGGTGGCGAAAAAGCGCAGTGGGAGCCGCATAGCATCCATCGTGCCATCAGGCACCTCCACCGCCGCTTTCACCGCAGGGTTCAGGTTCGGCTCACGCTCCAGAGCCTCTTTCGGGGTTATTTCTTTATAAGGGATACCACAGGTTTCCAAGCCTTCCAGGAACGATGGACGGTATTCCAGATCCTCATCAGTAATGGCGACGAACAAGCCATTGTTGAGTTCGAAAGAACCCGGAGCGATCTTGCGCAGGATCATGTTCTCCTGGATGCACTCTTTGGCAGATTCCTGATCTTTTACGGCGTAGCGCCCCCCACTATGGAGCAATCCATGATGTCGGCCGGTAGTGCCGGAGGTAACTTCGCCTCGCTCCACGACCGTGACACTGACCCCCCTAAGGGCCAAATCATGGGCTACAGCAGCGCCAGTTGCGCCTCCGCCTATGACAACCACATGGGGTTTCCCCATTTTCATCCCCCTTCTAAAGATATCTCACCATAAGGGTAAACGCCTGTCACCCGCTAAAATACACCAAATCAGCGCGACTTGTAAAATCAAGTGACACAACACAAAACATGGAAACGATAACTACAACTTCCGGCATAGTTCAAAAGGGCTATTTGTCGTCTTATCCGTCGAGGTTGTTTCAACCCGAGCTGAACACGCGTTGGGTTGTCAGATCAACCACCTCCCAACTCAAAGGTAAAGGGCGGGGAAGGTCCCCGCCCTTTCACGTATCCGGAAGCCGGCCTGCCCAAGCTGAATGGCCAGAACTCAAGCATCGCGACTGCAATTGTCGGGGGGAAGGCGATTCCCAGGCAACAAGACCCTGCCAGCTCCCGGAGTCCAGAAAGTAAAGACCTCATTCAGCAATGCCTCAAATGGGTCAAGGCAACTACTCTACCCAGTTGAATGTGCGCTCCACTGCCTTCAGCCACCCCTTATACAGCTTTCCCCTCTCTTCCTCGCTCATCTTGGGCTCCCAGGTCTTGTCCACGCCCCAGTTCTCACGCAGCTCGTCAGTATTCTTCCAGAAGCCAACAGCCAGACCAGCGGCGTAAGAAGAACCGAGTGCTGTGGTCTCGGCAACCTTTGGCCTTACTACCGGGACACCCAGAATATCCGCCTGGAACTGCATCAGGAGCTCATCATAGACCATTCCGCCGTCCACTTTTAGTGCCTTCAGGTCAACGCCAGAGTCCTTCTTCATAGCATCCAGGACCTCGCGAGTCTGGAAAGCTGTAGCCTCCAAAGCGGCCCGTGCGATGTGCCCCCTGTTGATGTAGCGTGTCAGACCAACGATGACGCCACGGGCATCGGAGCGCCAGTAGGGAGCGAACAGACCAGAGAACGCAGGGACGAAGTAGATGCCTCCATTGTCCTCCACCGTCTTCGCCAGGTCCTCAATCTCGGCAGACTTAGAAATCATCTTCAGGTTATCCCGCAGCCATTGGACCAGAGCACCAGTGATAGCGATAGAACCCTCCAGTGCATAGTTGGCCGGATTGTCGCCGAACTTGTACGCCAGGGTGGTGAGCAGGCCGCTCTTGCTGGCAATCGGTTCGGTGCCAGTATTAAGAAGCATGAAGCAGCCAGTGCCGTAGGTGTTCTTTGCTTCGCCAGGGCTGTAGCAGGTCTGCCCGACCAGAGCCGCCTGCTGGTCGCCCAGATCGCCACACACGGGGATGGAAGTTCCAAACGGTCCACCCTTGGGAGTATAGCCGTATATCTTTGGATCACTGGAAGGACGGATTTCCGGTAGCATCTGGCGAGGAATACCCATAATCTTTAGGATTTCCTCATCCCAATTCAAGGTCTTCAGGTTCATCAGCATGGTTCGGCTGGCGTTGGTCACGTCGGTAACATGCGCTCCACCGTTCGGACCGCCGGTCAGCCACCAGATCTCCCATGTGTCGATGTTGCCGAAGATGGCCTCGCCCTTCTCGGCATCCTCGCGTACGCCAGGGACATTCTCCAGCATCCATTTGATCTTTGGGCCGGAGAAATAGGTCGCCAGAGGCAAACCTACCTTCGGACGGAAGCGATCCTGCCCACCATCTTTCGCCAGTTCGTCGCAGATATCCTTGGTGCGGGTATCCTGCCAGACAATGGCGTTGTAGTACGGCTTGCCAGTTTTCTTGTTCCAGACAATGGTGGTTTCTCGCTGGTTCGTGCTACCGACGGCCGCCAGTTCAGACGGATCTACCTTGGACTTTTCCAAGGCACCCTTGATAACCTGCTGGGTTCTCTCCCATATCTCCATCGGATCGTGTTCAACCCAGCCAGGCTTCGGGTAAATCTGCTCGTGTTCCAACTGATGGACTCCAACCACCTGCCCGGAGTGATCGAAAATCATGAAGCGGGTGCTGGTAGTCCCCTGGTCAACTGCACCAACGTACTTTTTCGTTGCCATAATCAGATACCTCCTTGTTGTTTGACCAAAACGATACACACAATAACCCACAACTACATCTCTGTGCTCCTGGCCGCCGCTTATGTCTTATTATCACAGGGATGGTCAGCGACTCGGCCGTTACGAAGGCACAGATCTTACTTGGATGCATGCCTGGACTCTATGGTCTCCGATAGTGTCTTCAACACAAGGTAAGACGAAGTCGCTCCGGGATCTTGATGGCCTATGCTACGTTCTCCAAGGTAACTGGCACGACCTTTCTTGGCCAACATTGGAATGGTATCTTTCATTCCTTTTTGAGCGGCATCTGTCATAGCGTGGAGCGCTTCTATAAGACTGGCGCCATTGGTCACTGATTGTCTCAAAGCTTCCACGGCAGGAGTGAGCGCATCAACCATCGTTTTGTCACCAAGTCTGGCTTTCCCCAGTTTTACCACTCCTTTCAACCCGGCTTCAATGAGATCGGCTAAGTCATCCCCGGAGAGTTCCGTCTTGCCTGCTACTGCTTTCCCAGCGTCCATGTAAAGGGTGCCATACAAAGGTCCTCCCGCCCCCCCAACGCTGGAAATAAGAGCCATCCCGGCTGCTTTGAGAATTGCCCCGATATCCTTGTCTTCCACACTGGGCAATTTGCTCATTACTTTCTTGAAGCCGCGATCCATGTTGATGCCATGGTCAGCATCGCCAATAGGGGCATCCAACTCCGTGAGATATTGGGCGTTTTCGTCAAGCACAGCAGCCGTAGCTTTGAGCCATTCGACGATGTCATCTTTAGTTATAGTTATCTCATTCTTAGACAAGACACGCCTCCACTTCCTCCGCTTCTAATTAGTGCGGGCCTTTCTTTACAAAGAACGGCCCGCACTAAATTACATTCCCCATCGCATACCAGGAGTGTGGACCGGAGCATCCCACAGCTCCTTCATCTCATCATCCATCTTGAGCAAGGTGATAGAGCAACCCTGCATCTCCAGCGAAGTGATGTATCGCCCCATGAGGGTGCGGACGATCTTCAGCCCCTTCTTCTCGCAAATCTCATGCAGCTTGCGATACACTATAGGGAGCTCGATGTCAGGGGTTCCACCCATGCTGTTGACGAACGCCAGGACCTCATCGCCTTTCTGGAATGGAGGGTCTGTCACTTCTACGTCTACCCACTCCCCCTTGTCTTTATCCCACTGGACAAGGGTCCGTGTGTAAGGCCCGTCCTCGATGATTGTGGTAGCAAGGATTTCAGTGATCTCATCGGCTGTCTTGATCTTCATTCGTTCCCTACCGGGCTCGCCATGAATGCCGATGCCGATCTCCATCTCGTCTTCCCCAAGCTCGAAGGTTGGTTTGCCGACGGTGGGGACGGTGCAAGAAGTAAGAGCCATGCCCATGCTGCGCCCATTGATATTTACTTTGCGTCCCAAAGCAGCCAGCTGCTCCAGGGTATACCCTTTCTCGGCCGCGGCTCCTACGATGTGCTCCGCAAGTACCGTCGTGCCAACGCCACGCCGACCCGCGGTGTACAGGCTATCTTTCACAGCGACATCATCATCAATTATAATGGTGTCTACCTTGATGCCTTCATCCCGAGCCATATCGGCAGCCATCTGGAAATTCATGACGTCGCCGGTGTAGTTTTTGATAATGTACAGAACTCCCTCGCCGCTGTTGACCGTCCTGGCTGCTTCCAGCATCTGGTCTGGGGTAGGCGAGGTAAAAACAGCTCCAGGGCAGGCAGCATCCAACATGCCATGCCCTACCAGGCCACCATGCATAGGCTCATGACCACTCCCACCACCGGAAATAATGGCCACCTTACCCTTAACTGGGGCATCGGCCCGGTAGTCGAAGTTCGGATCCAGGTGAATTTTGATGAGGTCCGGATAGGCCAGAGCCATGCCTTCCAACTCCTCCTTTACTACATCTTCTGGCTTGTTGATCAGCTTCTTCATTTCCTATTCCTCCTTGGGGCTTTAGAACCTGGAGCCCCTAACAGGATAGCGCCAGTGGAGGATCTCCCTCCACTGGCATCCCTTGACATAAACGGCGAACATATCCTCTTTAGGCTGTCGCCTCTTTCAGGTACTTAAAGTAGGGCTTCAAACTCTTATCATACATGTAGACGGCAGCCAGACCACCCACAATCTGTGGGATGAAATACATCAGGAACTCCCATCTCATGCCAGGCCAATCCCAATAACCATACCCCAAGAGCCAACTCATAAACCTTGGTGCCAAATCCCTGGCCGGGTTCATGGCGGTCATGGTCATAGGATCGATGAAACAAGCAAAGCCCACATAAAGGGCGATAATGGTCCCCGAGAACCAGCCGGTGTTCATTGGTGAATCCTGATCGATGACTGCGAGGATGGTGAACATCAGCCCCCATGTCATCACAAACTCGATCACATAGCCCAGCCAGAGAGGCCAATGAGCGTTAGCCCAGGCCAGACCGGCGGCAGCGCTCGCTGCAGTGCCCCCCCAGGCTGTCGGGTAGGCCTGCGGATACACCGCCGGGTTGGGATAGTGACAGTGTAGAATCTGACTCCAACTGACGTGGTCATACTTCCACAGCCCATGCCAGAAAAGCCAGGTGAAGAAAGCCCCCAGGAAGGCCCCGATAAACTGGGCAACGATGTAGGGGATAACCTTTTTGCCGGGGAACCGCTTCCCCACCCAAAGGGAAATGGTAACCATAGGATTGATGTGCGCCCCGGAGATGCCCCCGATCACGTAGATGGGAAGCATAACCGCGAAGGCCCATCCCATCACTATCTCCCAAAGGGACGTACCACTTGGCCCCATGAAAGCTGTAGCGATGGACATGTCACCGATCCAGAGGAGGAGGAAAGTACCCACTACCTCGGCCCAATATTGATAAATAGCCGGCGGTTCCGGATCGCCCTTAGCAAAAGCCTCGCGCATCTCATTCTTAACTTCCTCTGCCATTGCTTGTCAACCTCCTTTTGTCAAAGCTAACTGATTCCACTGACGATTGACGATTGAACTTCAAATAACAAAATGAACTCTCAATAGTCGGATATTCATCCCCCCTTTCTCATAAGTATCCGATTCTGCCAGATGGGCACCAAAGCGTCTACCCTCTGATGCCTCCAGGGCTTCCCAACCTGACTTACCAAAAACCTGTCCTCAGGCCAAGGGCTCATACAAAGCTCTACCAAAACTTACGGATTCTTTCCCGCCATGAGCTATCCTGTCACAAGTTACCCCCGTCTGACTGGGCACACTTGCAACCCTAATCGAAGGCTGAACCCCCCAACCAGAATGGCCAGTTAACTTTGGGACCTCCGGACCATGAAATAACTGAAAAGCAATGCACCCCATACGCCTGCCAGCCCAACTCCGCCAAAAGCTATAGCTGGAGCTAGACCCTTTCTCTGCAGCACGGCATAGAAAATATAACCTGCCCAGAGCAAACTGGCTCCGCCCCCAATAAGCAACCGGCGCCGGATATTCCTTTCAGCTTTCAACCGCTTCTTGGCTTGCTGGGCCTGCTTTCTTTTAGACACAATCACTCCGCTTCACTCAATTTGCATTTGGAACAAAAGGGAAACTAATAGACAAAGCGCTAGATAAAAAACTTACTTGAAAACACTGCGTGGATAACTTCGTCTTCCAGTTGTTTTTCCCTCGAGGATCACCTCCCTTCCACAGTGACATGGTGCCTGGCAGAAGAAACAAGGCCAGGGCTAACGAGAAAACAACTTAACTTGTGCGAGAATGCACATCTGTGCATGGCTCGCACAAACACCATTATAAACGAACAAAGCCGATTTGTCAAGAGAGTAACAGAGAAAAATCTAGATTTCGTGATTTTTTAGGCAAATTTTCCGCCCCGAACATGACCATCACAGGACATAGAGAAGGCCCACTAGGGGCACAAGGGGCAGCCTGGCGCCAAAGGTGCCCGATTGCATGGCACGGGGCAAGATGGTAAGATACACCGGAAACGTGCCGCGCCCACATCATCCAGGTAGGCAAAGGCGGCACATTCACCCAGCCCAGGGCCTCTATGCCCTACCCGAAAACGCAAAGGAGAAATCGCGATGCCCATACGGAATTTCGACCTGGCAGGAAAAGTAGGCATAATTACTGGTGGCACCCGCGGGATCGGGCTGGCCATTGCCCAGGCTTTTGTGTCCGCTGGGGCCAGCGTGATGGTTTCCAGTCGCAAGAAGGAAAACGTGACGAAAGCAGTGGAAGCAATCCGCTCATCGGGAGGCAAAGCAGCGGGTTTTCCGGCTCACACAGGCCACCCCGACGAGGTGAAGGAGCTGGTCGCCCGGACCGTGGAGGAGTTCGGGGGTGTGGACATCCTGGTGAACAACGCCGCGACCAACCCACATTTCGGCCCCATCCTCACCGCCGAGGAAAGCCATTGGGACAAGATCCTTGACGTGAACGTCAAGGGCTATTTCCGGATGGCGAAAACGTGCGTGCCCCACATGCGGGAGCGAGGCGGAGGGAAGATCATCAACATAGCATCCATAGCTGGACGTATTCCCCTACCGAACATGGGGGTATACTCGGTGAGCAAGGCCGCGGTGATCATGCTGACGGAGGTCCTGGCGGTGGAACTGGCGCCTTTCAACATCCAGGTAAACGCCATCGCGCCGGGGGTGGTGAAGACGAGGTTCAGCCAGGCACTGTGGCAGAACCCGCAGATCTACGAAGAGGTGATCAGTGCCATCCCACAGCGGCGCATAGCGGAGCCACGTGATATTGCCGGGATAGCTCTCTACCTGGCAAGTTCGGCCTCCGATTTCACCACCGGAGCAACGATCCCGGTGGACGGCGGCCAGCTCGTCGGCAGGGCAAGCGGACATTGATGGATGCCGCAGCCCACCCAAACGACGCAGAGCCGTGAGAGACGCAGGGGATGAAAATGGCTGCTCTGGGGTTGTCTTTTCGCTGATTCGTTCGATTCGCTTATTCGCCGCCTCTTGCCATCGCCTCTACGAATTTACCGCGGGAATGTAGATCGAGCTGTCTAGCTCGACCAGGCGAGCCAGACGGCTCGCCCTACAAAACCCACAGCGGCTGGCGCCTGCGACGATAGAAACGGCTTGAGTGCTGGCTTGACGCGATTTGCCGGTTTTTTCCACGGTGCATCCGCGCGAGTGGTGCCCCTCTTCCCTCGCCCATGACAAAAGGGAGACGGAAGAGGGGAAGGCCGTCGCAGGCGGCTGGGGTGATAGGAGAGGGCAAATGCCTTCTTCGCTTGTTCCTCGTCCTGTTCAGAAAGCTGCGCATGGGGTGTTCCGGCATACAACATCTATCCCCGCAGCGACGCGACCAGGCGCTTCGGGAACAGCAGCAGGTCCAGGGCGTCCGCCGGGCCTTTCGTCACCAGGTCGGCGGCCAGCAACGCCGCCGATGCAGCCCCCTCACCCCCGACGACCGCTATCCCCAGGGCCGCAGCGCGCAGCATCCCCACATCGTTCCGCCCATTGCCGATGGCCACGGTCTCGCGGGCGCCAAGCTCCCGGACGAACTTCTCCTTCTGATCGGAGCCGTGCTCCCGTTCCAGGCGCCGGAACCGTATCCCCAGTTCCCCGGCTGTTCGGGAACCGGTGCCGTGCGTATCCGAGGTCACGAGATATATCTCCAGCATCTCCTTCAAACGCTCTATCCGGTCCGCAACGCCCGGCAGGAGGATGCCGTCCACCGCCAGGGTTCCGTTCAGATCCAGCACCAGGTATCGAAGATCGAGCCTCCCGTAAGAGGGTATCTCCAGTTCGATGGACATCTCACCTCCTTCCCTCCACCTCGGCCTGCAGCCGTCCGAAGAACGCCAGCATGAACGCGTGGCGATCCTCGGCGATCCGCCGGGCCGTAGCGGTGTAGAGCGTGGATTTTATG
>WFSD01000122.1 GCA_015486235.1 Anaerolineae bacterium | reverse complement strand
GGGGAAGACCGAGCCGTGGAAAACTGGCAAATATCATGGGAATTGCTCTCTCGAGCCGTTTTCATTGCTCCCAGAGCCACCAGTGGCAAATTTTGTAGAGCGGACTGCTAGTCCGCTCGGCGCGACACTCTCGAAGCCCTTCCTGCCGGTGGAAAAGCGAAGCTTGCTTGCGCAGGCAGCCGGTGGCCCCTCCCTCGCCTGCGGAAGCGGGAGAGGGAGGGGCTGGGGTGGGTGAGGGCCAAAAGCCGCGCCATCCCACCAGTTCTGAACGCTACCAAGTAATTCCTGGGGGTCCTATGGGCCCCCAGGCCTCCCCTGAACTGTCATCGGCCTTTATCAACCCCAAAGTGGATCGTGATTGGCTCCAGGTGGGCCGAGAAGGTTCCTGAGGCGGCTTGGGGCCTTCGATTTGCTTCGAAATCCCCTGGCTAGTTTGTTTTGACTTGTGCGGAAGCTTGATGTAAAATGGTTTCGTTCTTACTCCGGCAACGGTGTCGGGTTCCGTAAAAAGCATAGTTTCCACAAAGGAGAGGGAAAATGGACAAAATTCTTCGCATCAACATGTCGGACCGGACCTACCAGTTTGAGGAAGTTCCGGAGAAGTACCGCTACATGGGCGGCAGAGGGTTGACCTCCAACATCGTGTACGACGAAGTCAACCCTACCGTACACCCCCTTGGCCCAAACAACAAGGTCGTCTTTGCCCCAGGGATCGTCACCGGCACGGCAGCTTCCACCTCTGGACGCATCTCTGTCGGGGCCAAGTCCCCTCTTACAGGGACCATCAAGGAATCAAATGCTGGCTCCAGTTGGTCCCAGGACCTGGCCAGGATGGGGGTCAAGGCCATCATCGTCGAGGGGTATCAGCAGGATGGCCAGTACTGGATCATCCACATGAAGTGGGACAAAGAGAAGGGCGCTCCGGCAGTCGAGTTCCTCCCGGCTGATGAGTACGTCGGCAAAGGGCTGTACGAAGTTTTCCCCAAGCTCTACGAGCGCTTCGGTAAGCATATCAGCATCTCAGGCATCGGGATCGCTGGCGAGAGGCGCTACCTGAACTCCGGCGTCGTCTTCAACGACATTGACGGCAGGCCCAGCCGTCTATCCGGCCGAGGCGGTCTGGGGGGCGTACTCGGGAGCAAAGGGGTGAAATTCATCATCCTTGATAGGACCGGCGCACCCAGGGTACCGCTGACAGATCCGGCCCTGTTCGAGAAAGGCCGGAAGAAACTGGTGGATGCATTGCGCAACCATCCCATCACCAAGCCGGGCGGCGGCCTGAACACCCTGGGCACGGCAATCCTGGTCAACATCATCAACGAAGTCGGCGGATTACCCACCCGCAACTTCCGCTCCGGGCGATTTGAGGGGGCAGCCAATATTTCCGGCGAGATGATGGCTCAGTATGTGAAGGAGCGAGGCGGCGGCAGGATGGGACACCCATGCCATCCCGGCTGTATTATCCAGTGCTCCAACATCATTCCCAAACCGGATGGAACCGAGTTGGTCTCGGTGATCGAGTACGAGACTACGTTTGCGTTTGGTTCCAACTGTGGGATCGATAACCTGGATACCGTCGGGCAATTGACCTGGATGACCAACAACTTCGGCATGGATACCATCGAGATGGGCGGCACCATAGCTGTCGCGATGGAAGCCGGACTTGCCAAATTTGGCGACGGCAAGCGGGCCATCGAGTTGATGGAGGAGGTTGGGAAAGGGACGCCTTTGGGACGCATCCTGGGGAATGGCGCAGCCACCACGGGCAAGGTTTTCGGCGTGGTGAGAGTGCCGGGTGTCAAAGGGCAAAACATGCCGGCGTATGAGCCTCGGGCCATCAAGGGCATTGGCGTCACCTACGCCACCAGCACAATGGGCGCAGACCATACGTCAGGCTATACCATCGCTCCTGAAGCCCTTTCCTCTGGTGGTCAGGCCGACCCGCTGGCGGTGGAGGGAAAAGCCGATTTGAGCCGCACTTTCCAGGAAGCCACGGCGTTCATTGACTCCACAGGACATTGCCTCTTCATCGCTTTCGCCATTTTGGACATCCCCAGCGGATTCGAGGGCGTGATGGAGGAGTGCAACGGCGTCCTTGGCACCAATTGGACTACAGACGACGCCACCAGGATCGGAGCGGATATCCTCAAAGTAGAGCGAAAGTTCAACGAGGGTGCCGGGTTCAACGAAGCGGATGACAGGCTGCCGGAGTTCATGTACTACGAGAAGCTTCCGCCGCACAACGTTACTTTCGACGTGCCAGATGAGGATCTGGACGCTGTGTTTGCGAAGATGTAAGTTGGTTGTACAAGGGATTGATTATTGTCCGGTCGGCGGCTCGTTCCGCCGACCGTTTTGCATCCACGCCAGACGTTTCAGCCAGAAGGGAGAGAGCGCCCAATGCAGATGGCTTTCGATAACCACCCCAGGTACACTATCGGGATAGCCGCGAGGATGATAGGCACTACGACCAGCATGTTGCGGGCACTGGAACGGGCTTCTCTGGTTACTCCCCGCGACGTGGGCGGATTGGTCAAGCTTTACTCCGAGCGTGATCTGGCGAAAGCGCGGATCATCATCTCCCTCATGGACGAGGGCATACCGCTGGAGTCCATCTCAAGTGCGTGGGATACGAGATTTTCCGGGAGCTCGTTATCGTGATCCTCAGGACAAACTTACCACGATTGGGGATGCTTCGAAGGCCCTGATTGATACCCCGTAGTCATTTGCAGCGGTGTGTGTTATAATTTCTGCCGGAGAAACCTTGCTGTACCCTATGCGGCTTGGCCGTGTCGAAAGCTTATTGAGGGGAGGCAGTGATGAGCACTCGCAGAAATTACTCCGTCTTCCGTTGGATACTTGTATCCCCCTTTTTCCTCATTGGTAGTTTTGCACATGTCGCGGGTCCTGGTGCATCGCATGAAAATGGAAGGACGCCCTTTCCTCTTTCCGATGATTCTCCATGGCCCCATGCTATGTTGCTTTCCGGTAGTGGGGTGAATGCTATCGATCCGGCGGTTGCTGTCTGCCCGAATGGAGACGCGCATGTAGCATGGGTCGAGGGGAGGGACATTTATCATCGGATGCTTCATGACGATGAATGGTCCACTGCCGTGAGGGTGGCGGCGGGTGAGTCTCCAGACCTGGCCTGCTCTGGCGATGGTGAGTTGCACATGGTTTTTGCGTACCGCTTCGGTGGCAACTACGACATCTACACTTGCTCCTGGAACGGTTCGTGGACACTTCCACACAACATATCCCACACATCTGGCGCTTCGGGCGGGCCGAGGATAGCGATTGCGGCGGACGGCACGTTGCACGTGGTGTGGTACGACAATACGCCGGGGTACTACCTCGTCTACCATGCCTACAAATCCAATGGCTATTGGAACAACGCCCCGCTGCCTCAGGCTCAGGGAACAGCCCCAGACGTGATGGTGGATGATACGAGCACAGTGCATGTGGTCTGGCAGGAAAAAGGCGTGGGTTCGTCCTACTACGAAGTGTTTCACACTCAGTGGAATGGTCACAGTTGGTCGTTGCCGGAGAATGTGTCCGATACACCTGGATCGCATTCTTTGAGTGCCGTCGTTGCCGGGGGTGGGAGCAACATCCATATCGTGTGGGAGGAACAGTTGTCCCCAAATTCTCAAATATACCACTCCAGTGGTCACCAGGGATATTGGTCTGTGCCGGATCCTGTGTGCCGGGACAGCCGACAGGGGCATCAGCCTGCGCTGGCGGTTGATGGCATGGGCTATGCCTACGTGATCTGGCTGGAGGGGCAGCGATTCCTGGGCTCGCAAATTGGGCCAGGTGGCGGGGAGTGGTGGCCTCCTTACATCGTAGCTCAGTCGGCCTATGGCCTGAACCATCCTTCCATGAGCGTTGGGCCGGATGGAGGTGTCCATGCGGTGTGGGCAGAGCGGTCTGAAGATGGTTTCTGGGAGGTGATGTACAGCCGTAGGCAGTCGGCGTGGAAGCGGTATTTCGTGCCCGTGGGTTGACGCGCCCTATTACTCTGTAGTTCCGATAGCACATGTTGAAAACCGTCTTGTGGAGGAGGAAAGCATGGAAACCACTATTGTCAAGATCGAGAAACCGGAAGAGATCAATTTTATCCTTGGTCAAACTCATTTCATCAAGTCGGTGGAGGACCTGTACGAGGTGCTGGTGAGTTCTGTGCCCGGGATCGAGTTTGGGCTGGCGTTCTGCGAGTCATCCGGCGCACGCAAAGTGCGCGTGGAAGGCACCGACGAGGAGATGAAGGAACTCGCGGCGAAGAATGCTCTTGCCATCGGAGCCGGACACAGCTTCATCATCTTTTTGAAGAATGTTTTCCCCATCAACGTCCTCAATGCGGTGAAGAATACCCCTGAGGTCGCGCGGATTTTCTGCGCCACCGCAAATCCTACGGAAGTTGTCGTGGTGGAGACGGAACTGGGCCGCGGCATCCTTGGCGTCATAGATGGACAGACTCCCCTGGGTGTGGAGGACGAGGACGACATTGCCTGGCGCAAGAGCTTCCTGCGGCAAATTGGGTACAAAAAATAGGAGTCGGCGAGAGAGTAGAGAGGAGAAGCTGCGGACTAGAACCAGTTTCTTATTCACAGGAGGCGTAGGATGTTACGGGCCAACGATCGCGAGTGGCTTGTTCTCACTGCAGTTCTCTCCCTCTGGTTCTACTTCCAGGGGATACGTGCTCTCTTCTCCAGGCTTTTCGGCGTCCTGTACGACGCCCTGTTCGTCGGGCCGTTTTCCGCATACGCCGCGGCGATGGTGCTCCTGGTGTTTGCGGCGTTCCTGCTGCCGCCGTTTTTGGTGAAGCTCGCACGGCCAAAGGTCGTGTGGGTGACCGCGGGCGTTGGGCTGCTTGTCTCCCGGCTCGCCCTCACGCTGGAGAACCCCGACATGCGGCTCTACAGCGCCATTGCCGTGGTGTT
>WFSD01000121.1 GCA_015486235.1 Anaerolineae bacterium | reverse complement strand
CGAAAGCATTTTTTCAATGGTACCGCACTTTGGCGGAAAATGCCCGTCTGGAGGGGTGGAAACCGGCCTTTTTTCGCTTTTATCAATGTCAGAACCCGGGTTTTTTGCGTTACGAATGTCAAAAGCCGGGTTTTTTGCGCAAAAATAAGGTGTCAGTCCGCTCACGCACACATTGCATGGCAGAGCCTAGCAGAACGGACGGCGCCCGTGCCAAGGAAACCCGCTCGCAGGCGGCTTGTCCGAGCCAACCTGAGCGGGCTAACAGCCCGCTCTACAAAGTGCTGCAGGTCGCCCCTACTCTGCCATGTCGCCACGCTGCAGCGCGTCCAGATAATCTTGTAGAATCACCGCCGCTGCAGCGGCATCGATCCGCTCACGCCGGTAACGGGGAGGCCGTCCGGCATCCCGCAACATCTCCTCGGCATCGCCGGTGGAGAGCCGTTCGTCCCACAGTACCACAGGGATTGGGAGGACAGCGGCCAGCCTGCGGGCGTAGGCAATGGTTTTCAATGCCTGCTCGCCTCGGTTGCCACGGCTATCCAATGGTAACCCCACCACCACCTTTGCGATCTTCTCCTCCGAAGCCAACTGCACGATTGCTTCTACGTCTTTCTTTCGTGAGCGGCGCTCCAGCACTATCAGGGGCGAGGCCAGCGTGCAGGATGGGTCGCTCACCGCCACGCCGATGCGCCTGTCCCCCACGTCCAGCGCCATCACCCGGCCCTCGCACCGGCTCAATCCGCTTTCCACACCACCCTCACCTGAATCCGGAACGGGAACCGGGGAATCGCATCCTGCCACTGCGGCTCCAGGCGTATCTCCGGCTCCTCCGCTAGCGGCCACTGCTCCTTCAAAATCCTCTTTGCCTCTTCGACCCGCTTCCCGCGCACCCGCTGTCGCACCGCCATCTCGTCGATGGCCCGAACCATCTTTCCAGTGGCAACCTCCCGGAACCGAACGCTTCCATCCCTCTGGAGCTCTGCCTCGCTCCGCTCTATTTGCACGCTCGCCGGGATCAGGTTGGCCGACGGCGGAACTTTCCCCATCAGACGGCGTCTCGCCAGAAAATCCGCCCCATTGCCATCCACGGCCAGCCCCCTGGCCAGAAGGCGCATGTGGAGAGTAAGCCTGTCAGTCACCTCGCCAGCGAAATAATCGTACGTCTCGCTCAGGGCCTGGGTGGAGATGGTCGCTTTTGGCATGAACTCTCCCTTTTTGAGTTCTTCCCTCAGCAGCGAGAGAGCTTTGTCCTCCAGCTTGCTCTCCAGCAGCACCTTGAGCCGATCCTTGTCCTGCACCGTGGCGACGGGGGCCAGCCGGTTTGTGCCTCCGGAGGTTGGGGCAGGATTGATCACCCACACCGACAAGGCCAGCGGGCCTTCCACACGGCTTATCACCCCTGCCGGAACGTTCCCCTGGACTCCCGGTTCCACGGCCTCGATTGGCACCTCCGTGTCCGCTCCGATAACCGCCGGCAGCGTGCCGGTGGTCGTGGTGCGGAACTGTATTTCCTTGCCGGTGGATGCAGACACCTCCGTACCTACGGGTATGGTGATCTCCTGAGCCTCCCGGTTCCTGAACGTCACGACGCCTTTTGCCGGAGTATCCGGCACCTCCTTGTGCCCGGTAGTGTGAATGATAGCCTCTCCTTCCACCCGTAACTCGACGGTACGAGCTGGAACCTCGTTGTGGAGGGCATCCACCGCCTTGACGAACGGTCCCGCTCCGACATTTATCTCCGCGGAGACCGGCGCCGGCGCAGGAACCAGGGTCACTACCGCAGATGGCACAAACGTGATCGCCAGGAGCCGCACCGACCAGATTATCCCCACCAAGATGAGGAGCCACAAAATCGGTTGCCACCAGTGGGCAGACAGCCTTGCGAGGCCGGAGACGGATTCCGGCAGGTGCATCCGTCTGGAGGGACGAATCCTGTTCGTGCGGGGTGGCTTCACCTCGCCGGGGTGTTTCGGCATGGGAGGCGACGGCCTGGGCGAGCGCCAGGGGATCAAGGATGCCAGGAAACACGCTGGCAGGATCGGAACCCCAACGGCGCGGGCCGCCTCCAATGTCGGGCCGTCGGGTGTGACCACGGCGAAATCTGAACCCACAGCGGCCGCGTCCACCAGAAGAGAGTACCAGAAGATCTGCCCGTCTTCCCTGAAATCGGAGGGGAGGCAGAAAACCATTCGCGTTCCCGGCCTTGCCCGCAGGGAATCCGATAGAAAGTCGGAATCAGCGCCCTCAGGGACCGAGATCCTGGTCGCTCTGCCAAAGGGAGGGACGCCGTCGCGTCCTTTCAAATCCTCAACTGCCACCGGCGAGCCGCTCCTGCACCCACGGAACCACCCCTGCCAGGGCATCGGGAAGTTTTTCGGGGAACTTGCCGCCGGCGCGGGCCATCTGGGGCCTGCCGCCGCCCCCGCCTCCCATGATCGGAGCGATGATTCTTACCACGTCGCCGGCCTTGATCCCTTTCTCCACCATGTCTTTCGTGACAGCAGCGATGAGTACCGGCTTGCCATCCAGCACGGCGCCAAGCACCACCAGCCCCGAACGCATCTTGTCCCGGAGCCAATCGCTCATCTGGCGCATCGTTTCCACGTCCTGCACGTCCACCTGGGCCGCCAGGACTTTGATGCCGTTCACGTCCTGCACTTTGGAAAGGAGATCGGCGGTGATGGAGCGCGCCTGCTCCTGGCGCAGCTTCGCCAACTCTTTCTGGGCACTCCTCATCTCCGAGAAGACCTCGTCCAGGCGCATTTCGGCGTTTTCCGGCGGGACGCCGAGCCTGCTGGAGAGGCGGTGGAGCAGATCGAGGTGGTCACGCATGAACCGGACGGCATACCTGCCGGTCACCGCTTCGATGCGGCGGGCGCTGGCGCTGACGCTTCCCTCGGAGACGATGACGAATGGACCGATCTGCCCTGTCCTCTCCACGTGGGTGCCACCACAAAATTCTTTGCTCCATGCGTGATCCAGGTCACCGCCGATGGCTACCACCCGCACCCGCTCGCCGTATTTCTCACCGAACAGGGCCATGGCACCGACCTTGATTGCCTCGTCGTAAGGCTTCACCGTCCACTCGACAGAGTAATCGTCCATGATTGCCTGGTTGACCAGTTCCTCCACCCGGCGGATCTGCTCCTGGGTCATCGGCATCGGGTGGGTGAAGTCGAACCTTAGGCGGTCTGGGGCCACCAGGGAGCCTGCCTGGTACACGTGAGTACCCAGCACTTCCCGTAGCTTGTTGTGGAGGATATGGGTGGCGGTGTGGTTCCGCCGGATATCCCAGCGACGTTCGGAATCCACCGCCGCGTGTGCCGGGTCTCCCACGCGGACGGAGCCGGAGATGACTTCCCCTTTGTGGACGATGAAACCTGGTACGGGGCGTCGCACATCCTCGATCCGCACTTCCCAGCCGTGGCCATTGCCAGCGGTGCGTCCCGCTATGATGCCGGTGTCGCTCACCTGACCGCCGCTCTCCACGTAGAACGGCGTCTCCGCCAGGACGATTTCCACTTCTTCGCCGGCCCTGGCGATGGAGACCGGTTCGCCGTCCCGCAGGATGGCTACCACGCTGCTATCCAGTTCTTCCGCTTCCAGATAGCGGTGCCCCACGCCCTCTTTCCCCAGGAGCCCCTGGGCCTGAAGTTCCTGAAGGACGGAGAGGTAGCGATCCACGTTCTCGTCCATGACGGCGCCGAATTTGGCCGCGGCGCGGGAGCGGGCTTTCTGCTCCTGCAGCCTGGCGCGAAATCCTTCCTCGTCCACGCCAATGCTGCGTTCTTTCGCCACGTCTTTAGTCAGGTCGAGGGGGAAGCCGTAAGTATCGTACAGGCG
The DNA here is from genome assembly GCA_015486235.1 of Anaerolineae bacterium. Taxonomy (GTDB): domain Bacteria; phylum Chloroflexota; class Anaerolineae; order S016-19; family S016-19; genus S016-19. Next base: position 652 of record WFSD01000121.1, on the reverse strand, counting down.
GAAAGCGTCGCCTCCGGGGATGATGCCGGAGGTTTGCACGTCCGGCCTGCTCAGAATCTCGTCCAGGAGGTCCAGGCCGGTATCCAGGGTCCGGAGGAACCGTTCCTCCTCCGCTGTGATGGTCTTGAGGATGAAGTCCCTACGCTCCACCAGTTCTCGATAGTGGCCGCCCATGATCTCGATGACTGTCTCGGCAACTTTTGCCAGGAACGGTTCCCGGAAGCCAAGCATCCGTCCGTAACGGGCAGCGCGTCGGAGGATCAGCCGCAGTACGTAGCCGCGGCCTTCGTTACCAGGCAGGACACCATCGCCGATGAGGAACGTGATGGCGCGGCTGTGGTCGGCGATGACCCGGTAAGGGACGATCCGGCGCATCCGGTCTTCGTCGCTATGTCCCAGCAGGCTCTGGGTACGCCGCATGACGGGGATGAAGAGGTCTGTCTGGTAGTTGGATTTCACCCCCTGGAGGATGGCGGCCACCCGTTCCAGGCCGAGGCCGGTGTCTATGGATGGGCGCGGCAAAGGCGTCATCTTGCCGCTGATGTCCCGCTCGAACTGCATGAAGACCAGGTTCCATACCTCGATGTACTCGTCGCTGTTGTTGACCCCTTCTGCGCTCTGTTTTTCCAGGTCGCCGGTGTAGAAATGGATT
>WFSD01000120.1 GCA_015486235.1 Anaerolineae bacterium | reverse complement strand
TTGCGGCGTTCCTGCTGCCGCCGTTTTTGGTGAAGCTCGCACGGCCAAAGGTCGTGTGGGTGACCGCGGGCGTTGGGCTGCTTGTCTCCCGGCTCGCCCTCACGCTGGAGAACCCCGACATGCGGCTCTACAGCGCCATTGCCGTGGTGTTCTTCGGGACGGCTGTGCTGGCGATTTTGTGGCAGGCGCGGCCGGACAGGGCTCCCGTCTCCGTGGTCGGTGCGCTGGCGCTGGATCAGTTCGCCCGCGCGTCTGGCAACTCCCTCGACCTGACCCTCTTCGACCGATGGCTCCCGTTCCAGGCCGTGCTCTCGCTGCTTCTGCTCTGGCCCCTCGTGCGGTCGTCCCTGGAACGAACCGGTTACGAGGGTGTGGGGAGGACTTACGGCGTCTCGCGTCTGGGTGCTGTGGGTCTGGGGGCGTTCCTGTTCCTGGAGATGTCGCTCCTGGATTATCCCAACGGCCTGGCCAGATGGAGCGGTGTTGATTACGCATGGGTTGCTCCGTTGCTCCTGTTCGTGACGGCTCTGGCCCTCTCCGACGCGCTCCAGACGGTGCAGGAGGTTGTCCTGTGGCGGGTTCCTCCTGGCAGGTGGCTGATGATCATCCTGCCTCTCCTGGGCATTGCATGGGGGAGCAGGGGTGAGGGGTGGATAGCCCTCGTCGGGTTGTTCCTGGCCCAGTTCGTGCTCCTCTGGGGCCTCAGAGGGTACCTGGAGAGCGGCGCTGATACCCACGTTGGGTGGATATCCGTCGGTTTTTTGATCTTCCTCGTTCTCAACTTCGCTGACGCTTTTGCCTTTACCTACCCATACACGTTGAACGTCTTCCGTGGCGCTGGCCTGGCGATTGTGCTGATCGGCTCGCTCGTCGCGACACTGGTTTTCCTCCTGCCGCCGAAGGACCTGATCTCTCCTGCCATCTCCCTCAAGGCCAGTACGTGGGCGCTGTTCATTCCCCTGTCCCTTGCCCTGGTGATCTGGTGGGCATACCCGGCTGGCGTACGGCCTCCCTCCGGCGAGACGCTGCGCATGGGCACCTACAACATCCACTACGGCTACAATGCCGGATGGAAGTACAATCTTCCGGCCATTGCTGACACTATCGAGGAGAGCGGCGTGGACGTGGTGGCGCTTCAGGAGGTGGATACCGGCAGGATGACCAGCTACATGGTGGACGATGCCCTCTGGCTGGCGCGCAGGCTCAAGATGAACGCCCTTTACCTGCCCACGATAGAACATCTGACAGGGATCGCACTCCTATCCCGCTGGCCGATTTCGCGGGAGGAAGGCAGGCTTCTCACGTCGCATCTGGAACAAACCGGCATCGTGGGCGGCGAGATCGGGATCGGCGGGCGCAGGGTGAACGTGTATGGCGTCTGGCTCGGCCTGACGCCCGAGGAGCGGGCCAACCAGATCCGGGAGGCCATCGATTTCATGGGGAAGCGTCCCGGCCCCGCCGCGCTCGGCGGCGACCTCAACTCCGCTCCTGATTCTCCAGTACACGCGGCTATGGTCTCCGCCGGTTTTGTGGATCCGTTCAGGGCACTTGGCCTGGCAGACGAACCCACCGACCCGGCTATCGAACCGAAAGACAGGATAGACTATGTCTGGCTCAGAGGCCTGGCGCCTCTGTCCGCCAGGGTCGTGCCGACTGTCTCGTCGGATCATCGTTTGGTAGCGATTGATGCGAGAGTGCAGGCCAGAGCGGCTGCTCCCTAGGCTAATCGCGTGCGCCAGGACGCCGTTCCGAGCCCTTAGAGTTTTTGATTTTTTCGGCATTATGATTATAATATTAGGCGAAAGAGTTGGACCGGTGATGGTCCAGAGCGCAACACAATCCACACGCCAGGAGGTACAAGAATGATCGGCAAAAAGGAACTGATGCAGCAGTTGTCAAAGGGTAGTATGAGTTTCACGTCGTCTGTTGCCGCTCAAGCACTGTATAATGACACGTTGCGCGGTGTAATCATGGCAGAGCTCGAACGGCGCCTCATATCCGAAGCCAAAGCTATCGCTGACCCGAGGCGCCCAGAGCAAGTGCTGCAAGACCAGGTAGACATGCTGCGGGCTGTGGTTGGATCGGCCAACAGAGCTCTGGAGCGAAAGCAGATATCCTATAAAGTCTTGCAGCGCTTGCTGAAAGTCTTGTTGGCAAACACAGTCTTCCATCAGGATCAGGGACAACAGGATGTCAGGCGGCGCTTCGAGGAGAGGCATAACGGATATCAGCCCCCCACAACGATGGTCATCAGCCCCACCAAGACCTGCAATCTCCACTGCATAGGATGTTACGCTAGCTCCGGGCCCGGTGGGCCGCGGTTGGATTGGGACATCTTTGACCGCATCCTCACGGAAGCCAAGACCATGTGGGGCATGCGCTTCTTTACCATTTCTGGCGGCGAGCCGCTTACCTATCGGTCGCAGGGCAAGGACCTTATCGATGCATTCGCCAAACACAACGACAGCTTCTTCCTGATGTACACCAATGGTACCCTGATCGATGAGAAAATGGCAGAACGCATGGCTGAGGTAGGGAATGTGACCCCTGCCATCTCAGTTGAAGGCTTTGAAGCCCTTACAGACCAACGGCGCGGGAAAGGGGTTTTCAAGCGTGTCCTATCGGCAATGGCCAACCTGCGCCATGTTGGTGTGCCATTCGGCATTTCGGTGACCGGCACCCGCATCAATGCTGAGGAGATCCTCAGTGACGAGTTCATCAACTTCTTCTTTGATGAGCAGCAGGCGGTTTATGCCTGGCTTTTCCAGTACATGCCTATCGGCCGTGGTTACACTTTGGATTTGCTGCCCACTCCAGAGCAGCGGCTATGGATGTGGAAGCGCACCTGGCAGACGGTTCGCGAGCGGAAGATCATGATCGCTGATTTCTGGAATAGCGGCACTGCTTCCAACGGTTGTATTGCTGCGGGGCGGAATTACCTGTACATCGACTGGAACGGCAAGGTAATGCCGTGTGTTTTCACGCCGTATTCTCCTGTTAACATCCTTGATGTCTATCGCGAGGGTGGTACCCTGGATGATGTCTTCGATCAGCCATACTTCCAGGCCATTCGCAAGTGGCAAGAGGAGTACGCTTTGGAGAAAGAACGCCCAGAGGAGTATGGCAACTGGCTTCTCCCCTGCCAGATACGGGATCACCATAAAGTGGGCCGGGCACTGATAGACAAGTACCACGCTGTTCCAGAGGACGAGGCAGCGGCCGACGCAATTAGGGACAAAGAGTATTACGAAGGACTGTTGGCCTATGATGAGAAGCTCCGGGAGGTCTTCGACCCTATCTGGAAGGAGATGTACCTGAAGCCTTACCTCAAGCCTGAAGAACACGAACTATCTGCCATGCCATTGGAGGCTGTGAAAGAGGCCTAGACGGTCGGCGAATAGAGCAGCGCTTTCCGATTCGGCTTTTTTGCGGGGCATGATCCTGAGGGACCATGCCCTTTTTGTGTTCTGGGGCAACGATGACTGACCCGTATGCTTAGAATTGCTGGCGATTCGTGATGGGATTGGTGGATTTAGACACTTTATGTTAAAATGGCGTCAAACAAATTTGACGTTTCGTGAGTTTTGGTTCGAATGACAAAAGCGCGGAACAATCCGTAAGCGCGAGACGTCTTGTCCAAGAAAGCCAATGTACCTTGTGTTATCCCCTGACGTCGCTGCGGGTGCTTGCCTGCACGACACAAGAAGGAGAGAACGGACAATGTTCAAGCATAAGTCATCTGTGTTATTGGTCGCCGTGATTCTTGCAGTGATGGCGCTCGGAAGTGTGCTGGCAGGGTGCCGTCCGCCAGCCACAGTTGCCCCGTCCCCTACGGCCGGGGTGTCGGGAATGGCACCCACTCCAGCGACGATGGCATCGCCGACAGCGACTGTCACCGCCAAAGTTCCACCGGTGATCGTCGGGATGAAGCCACATCCGGGCGAGGAGATCGCTCCTGACTCCGCCATTTCCGTTGAGTTCAACGAGGCGATCGACCCTGCCAGCGCCGCTGGAGCCATTGAAATCTCCCCGCGCGTGCCAGGAAAGGTGAAAGTCGAGGGGAACAGGCTTCTCTTCCGCCCGGAGACGTCCCTGAAACCGGGCATGGCCTACCGCCTGCGGCTGAGCGGGAGAAAACTGAAAAGCGCCGGAGGACTGGCTCTGGGCAGGGACCTGGTTGTCCGCTTCCGGGCCAGGGGATACCTGGAGGTGAGCAGCGTGCAGCCAGCGGACGGGGCGAAGAACGTCGCTCCCAGGAGCAAGATCGTGGCCGTGTTCAACCGTCCTATCGTTCCGCTGACCACCATCGGCGGGGAGAGTGGGTTCCCGTCGCCGCTCCGGATCGAGCCAAAAATCGAGGGAAAGGGGGAGTGGGTGAACGGCGGCGTCTATCGCTTCACCCCGTTCGAGGCAATGGACGCAGGGGCGACCTACACCGTCACCGTGGACCCGGCGCTGAAAAGCCTCGGCGGGAGCACCCTGGCGGAGCCGTTTAGCTGGCATTTCGCCGTGCAGCCGCCGCAGGTGCTGGACATCCAACCCCGCGCCCGCCAGATTGGCCCCAACGCCACCTTCACCGTCACATTCAACGTGCCGATGGATCACGATTCCGTGGCTGCCCACACCACGCTGGCCGACCTGGACACCAACGCGGCGGTGCCGGGCACCATGCGGTGGATAACCGACACGGCCGTGGCTTTCGTGCCCTCTTCGCCGCTGAAAATGGACACGGCATACCGGTTCATGGTGGAGGGGGGCGCGCTCACGGCGTCCGGAAAGGCATCGCTCCCCAAGGCTTCGTGGATGGCCTGGCATACCTATCCGATGCCGGAGATAACCCGCACCACTCCCAAAGACGGCGAGACCCATTTCGACCCCACCAGGCCCATCCGGGTGTACATCCTGGGGAACATAGACGCGAGCAGCGTGACCACGAGGACCGTTTCCATAGAGCCGAAGCCGCGATATTACTCAGTCTGGTACAGCAGGTACGACAAGAGCGTAGGGATCTATTTCGAGAAGAAAGCTCATACTGCCTACACCGTCACCCTCAGCAGCGAGATCGGGGACGTGTACGGGCACAAACTGGGCTCGGATTACCGGTTTTCTTTTACCACCGGCGCTTACCCCCCGTTCGTAGCCCCGATAACGGCGGGTTACGTCTCGGTTTACGATTCGTACAAAGGGACGCCTCACATAGGCATCCGTTACCGGAGCGTAAGCGATCTGCGCTTCCGGCTCTACCGGTTGAATCTCGAGGACGTCCTGCACCCGACGAACACGGAGGCGAGAGGCAATCCGACCCATCTGCTGAAAAGCTGGGATTACACCGTCGAGCACCCGGACTCCGACGATTTCTATCTGGACGAGGTGCCGTTGACCGGAAGGGACAACAGTGCCCTGCCGGACGGGTTCTATCGGGTTTTCATGGAGTGCAGCGCCTGCCGGGGCCACACCACGGACATCACGATCCTCGTCACTCCCTACAACGTGGTGCTGAAAAGTAGCAGCAAGGACGCTCTGGTGTGGGTCACGGATTTGAAGACCGGTGAACCGGTGCCGGATCTGCCGTTGCGCATGAGCGTGGACGGCAAATCCATTGATGGGCATACCGACGCTGACGGGGTCTGGCGGGTGCGGTTCGAGAAGCCGCGAAGCCCGTGGAAGCCGATCGCAGTCGTGGTGCATCCGGATTCGCCGGATGGATACGCCAGCAGCCGCGGTCGAGTCATCGAAGGATGGCAGTTCGACCTCCCCACGGCATACGGTGTGCCCGGGAATTACTCTGTCGATCTGTACTCCGATCGGCCTATCTACCGGCCGGGGCAGACGGTTCACTGGAAAGCGGTCATCCGGCGGGACAGGGATGGCACGTACACCATCCCGCCTGCTGGCACGAAAGTCCAGGTCAGAATATTCGATTCGCAGGATAAAGTCATTCTTTCCGACGGGTACTCCACCAACGATATGGGCACCATCCACGGTGATCTGAAAGTGGAAGAAGGCGCTTCCCTGGGGCGATACCGCCTGTCGGTGACCCTTGGGAAGAACGATGTGCATTCTCATCGGTTCCTGGTGGCGGAGTACCGGAAGCCGGAGTTCCAGCTCGACGTGAAAGCCGACAAGGGTGACTATCTCCAGGGAGAGACGGCGAAAATCCGCCTGCGGGCAACCTATTTCTTCGGCGGCCCCATGAGCAACGCCCACGTGGAGTGGAACGCCGTGGCCCACGATGCGCCGTTCACCTGGCGCTGCCCCGCATCGGAAGTGTGCCCCGACTACCACTTCGAGGAGCCGGGGTTCTGGTACTGGTTCCGGCGCAGCGAGGAATCGTGGGACAGGACGCTGGCGAACGGGGAAGGCACCACCGATGCAGAGGGGTACTTCACCGTCACGGTTCCCGCCGACATCGCCAGGGCCTTGACGGCACAGCGGCTGGTGGTGGAGTTCGACGTGGAGGGGAGCAACGGGCTCTTCTCCGCCGGCAGGACATCGGCACGAATCCACAAAGGCACCGACTACGTGGGCATAGCGCCCAGGTCGTACATCTACACCGTCGGTGAGAAAGGCACTTTCGATTTCATCTCCGTGGACTACGCGGGGAAGATACTGGCAGGGCAGCCGTTCACCGTAACCGTGTCTCAGGAGAGGTGGCACAACGTCAAGAAAGAGTCCAACGGCTCCGTTTATTGGGAGACGGAGTTGGTGGAGAAGCCGGTTGTCACGGAAACCCTGAAGACCGGTGCCGACGGCAGGCTTTCCCATGATTTCGCTTTCCCGGATACCGGGAGCTACCTGGTGAAAGTGCAGGCGGCGGACGACGAGGGCCGGATCACTACCAGCAAGCTCCACATCTGGGTGGCTGGGAAAGGCTACATCTCCTGGCCGCGCCGGAACGACAACCTGCTCCGGATGGTGGCCGACCGGGAGAAATACAGCCCCGGTGACACGGCCCGGATCATGGTGATGTC
>WFSD01000119.1 GCA_015486235.1 Anaerolineae bacterium | reverse complement strand
CCTCGCCCCCAAGACGGCGTATGGCGTCCACTTTGGAGCGGTCGGTTCCTTCCGGGACGAAGACGATGGCGCTCACCCCAAGCACCCCTGCGCTGCGAGCGACGGCGGCGCCGTGGTTCCCCGTGGACGCTGTGATCACCCCACGTTCCCGCTCCTCCGGCGAAAGCGCGAGGAGCTTGTTCATGGCTCCCCGCGCTTTGAACGAACCGGTGTACTGGAGATTTTCCAGCTTGCAGAAGACGTTTGCCCCGCCGAGTTCGCTCAGGTACTCGGAGCGGTCCAGGGGCGTCTCCCGAATGTACGGGCGGATGCGCAGCTCCGCCCGCAGGACTTCCCTCAGCACGTCCGTGGTCATCCCTGAAGCTCCACCACCAGGTCGTGGATGCGATCCAGCGCCGGGACCAGGCGATCGCGTGGCTGTCCGAAGCTGATGCGGAAGAAGTGATCCATGCCGAAATGGTCGCCGGGGACGATGAAGACGCTCTTCTCCTTGCGCAGCCGCTCGACGAACTCCGTCGAATTGATGTCCAGGCGATACCGGACGAAGCAAATGGCCGAGGCCTGCGGCGGAACCAGAGTGAAAGTGTCCCCGTGCCGTCCGAGCCATTCTTCCAGCACGGCGTAGCCGTTGCGGATGAACTCACGCGTCCTCCGGATGAGGCGCGGGCGCACCTCCGGCGACAGCGCCAGCGCCGCGAGCTTGTTGGAGAGCATGGTGGCGCTGATGGTGACGTACTCGTGGCGCATCCAGAGTTGCCGGATGGTGTCGGCGGGCGCCACCGCCCACCCGATGCGGAGCCCCGGCAGCCCGTAGGCCTTGCTCAGGCTCCCGATGGCGATGACTTTGTCGTATCGCCCGTAGAAAGACGGGGTCTGCCGGTCGGTGGTGCGCTCCGCGCCGGAGTACACCTCGTCCGCCAGAATCCACGCCCCGACGCGCTCCGCCGCCGCGACGATGGCGTCCATCTCTGTCTCGGTGAGGATGTGCCCCGTGGGGTTGTCCGGGTTGCAGACGGCGATGAGCTTAGTCCTGGGGGTGACTGCGTCGTTCAGTTCGTCTATGTCCAGCCCCCAGCCGAGTTCTTCCCGCAGGTGGAATTCCCGCACCACGGCACCCAGGTTCTTCGCCACGCCCCAAACCTGCATGTAGTTCGGGAGCATGACGGCGATCTCGTCGCCGGGAGAGAGGATGGTATGGGTCGTGATGTAGTTCGCCTCCGCCGCCCCCACGGTCACCAGGACGTTGTCCGCCGTGGCTCCGTCGTACATGGCGGCGATGTTCTCCCGAAGCTCAGGGTTGCCGTTGGCGTAGGGATAGTTCAGTTCCGTGTTCAGCAGGCTCTCAAGGTAGTCAGGCTTGTCGGCAACGAATTCCTGCAGGGGCACCGGTTTGACCCCGCTCTCGGAGAGGTTGTATTCCACCGTCTGTTCGTATTCGGACATCATGCGTTCCATGAGGAAGATTTGAAATTCAGACATCTGTAGCGCCTCCTTGTCGATTACCGATGTTCCTGTAAAATGGGCTTACACCTGCCGAACCATGCATTGCATCAACGCTTGAACCGTCTCCTTAGTTCCTCCTCCACGTCCTCCCACGTAAGCCCGCGGGCGGCCAGGAGCACCAGCAGATGGTATACCAGGTCTGCGGCCTCTGACGCCACCCGCTCGTCGGACTGGGCCAGGGCAGCAACGCCCACCTCAACCCCCTCCTCGCCCACTTTCTTGGCAATTTCAGTCATGCCGCGTGAGAAAAGCTCCGCGGTGTAAGAGCCTTCCGGCAAATTTTCCTTCCTATCCTGTATCACCTGCCACAGGGTTTCTATAGTCTCGCTCATGACATCACGCTCCAGTTATGGATAAAGCCGGTTCAACATGCGAGGGTATGCTATGGTCTCCCGAACATGGTTCAGACCACATATCCACGCTACTGTCCTCTCGACGCCCAGTCCGAACCCGCTGTGAGGCACAGAACCGTATCGACGCAGGTCCAGGTACCACTTGTATGCGTCTTCCGGGAGGTTGTTCTTCCGTATTGCTGCCAGCAACTTTTCCGGATCGCTCATCCGTTCGCTGCCTCCCGTGATTTCGCCGTACCCTTCCGGCGCTAGCAGATCGACGGAGCGACATACCTCCGGCCTGTCAGGTTCGGGTTCCATGTAAAACGCTTTCGTCTCGGCGGGATAGTGGTGGACGAATACCGGCTTCTCGAATTGCTCGGCGATGTGCGTCTCTTCCGGAGAGCCGAAATCGTCACCCCATCGGAAATCCACGAACCCGCCTTTGTGGAGGATTTCCACCGCCTCGTCGTAGCTGATCCTGGGGAACGGTGGCTTCACGCGCTCGAGTTGGCTCAGGTCCCGCTCCAGGACTTTCAACTCCGTGGCTTTCCGCTCCAGTGCCCTCTGAACAATGTAACTGACGAACTGCTCCTCGATATCCATCAACTCGTCGAGCTGCACCCAGGCCATTTCCGGTTCCACCATCCAGAATTCCATCAGATGGCGGCGGGTCTTCGATTTTTCCGCTCGGAACGTGGGGCCGAAACAGTAGACCTTGTCGAAAGCGAAGATATTCGCCTCGTTGTAGAGCTGTCCGCTCTGGCTGAGGTATGCCGGCTCGCCGAAATAATCCGTCTCGAACAAGGTCGTGGTCCCCTCGGCAGCGGATGGCGTGAGGATTGGATTGTCCACGTTCAGGTACCCGTGATCGTCCAGCCAGTCCCGGATAGATCGGATTATCTCAGCGCGCACCCGCATGATGGCCCACTGGCGCCGCGACCGAAGCCAGAGGTGCCGGTGATCCATCAGAAATTCCACGCCATGTTCCTTGGGGCCGATGGGGTACTCCTCCGCTTCCTGGATGATCTCGGCATCACGGATGCCCAACTCATAGCCGCCTGGGATGCCAGGAGCGCGGCTGTCCTCCCGGATCTCTCCCATCAGGATCAACGAGGATTCCAGGGGCAGATGCCGCAGCCGCTGGAAAAGCTCCGGCGGCAGGTCTGGCTTGAACGCCACTGCCTGGATGACGCCGCTGCCGTCACGAATCCGCAGGAACAGAAGTTTTCCTTTACCTGTCTTCAGCGCGAGCCAGCCGCGGATAGTCGCTTGTTTGCCCACATGCTGATGGGCCTCCTCGATGTGAATAAGGTTCTCGATCATAACTCCTCCGTTCAATTTGGCTGCTCTCCACCCGGATTGGTAGAGTTGGGATGGCACGTGGAGGACGCGAGAAACGTGAGGGCGCTCAATACCCAGCTTTGTCCTGACGCGTGCGCTGTATCTCCACCCGGACGATCTTAGGGCCTTCCATCTCGCGGATCACGAAACGAAGCCCTCTGTACTCGTACTTGTCGCCCACATTCGGGATACGGCCCATTTTGTACAGCAAGAATCCGGCCAGGGTTTCGTATTCCTCCCGTTCCGGTATCCACAGGCTCATCTCCTCGTTGATTTCGTCTACCCGTGATTGAGCATCCACCAGGTAAGTGTCTTTTCCGACCCGCTCTGCCAGAGGTATTTCCTCGCTCCATTGGTCGCTGAGCCTCCCCACGATTTCCTCCACAAGCTCCTCGATAGTCACGATACCCGCCGTTCCCCCAAACTCGTCGATGACTATCGCCATTTGTTCCCGTTTGCCCCGCATCTCTGCGAAAAGGCTCCCGATGCGCCGGGTTTCCGGCACCACCAGAGGTAGATGGACCATCCCGATATCCTCTAGCGAGCGATCCAACATCTCGCATCCGATCTCGCCCAGGCGGACCAGGCCCTCTTTCATCGCGACTGTACCGACTATGTGGTCTATGTCCTGCTCGTACACCGGGTAGCGAGCATGTCGGCTTTCCAGAAAAATCTGCAAGAGGTCTCGGAAAGTCGCATCCTTGGGCACCCCAATGACCTCAGGCCGGGGGATCATTGCCTCCCGGACATATCTGTCACTGAATTCGAAAGCTCTGGCCAAGATTTCCTCTTCCTCTTCCTCGATCAGACCTTCTTCGTGGCTCTCGCGCACGAGCATTTTCAGCTCCTCCACAGTATGCACGCCGTGGGCTGGAGCGTGGCTTACTCCCAGTATCACCAGCACTGCCCTCGCCGACTGATCCAGCAGGGCGATGAACGGGCGAAAAACAGCATAGTAAACCCTCATTACAGGTGCAGCGCCAATCGCTACCTCTTCTGGATTGCGGATGGTGTAGCTTTTGGGCACCTGTTCTCCCAGGATTATCTGGAAGTATGTGATGAAGCCGAAGGATACAATGGTTGCTACCGTGACAGAAGCGGCGGGACTCCAGTGACCTATCAGCCGTTCCAGTGGGGGTTCCAGGATAGCTGCAACCGTAACGTCGCCGACCCACCCCAGAGCCAGGCTTGCCATGGTAATGCCAAGCTGCGCTGCAGCGATAAAACGGTCGGGGTCTTCCAGAAGGTGGAGCGCCAGCGACGCTGAGTTGTTGCCATCAGCGGCAAGCCGCTCTATGCGGGTCTTTCTAGCTGCGACCAAAGAAAACTCCACTGCCACGAAGAACGCATTGGTCGAGATTAGCAATATCACTATGAGCAAACGAAAGACTAGCTGCAATCCACCCACCTTCAATACCCTCCTTGCAATAGGCCCCGCTGGTCGTTGTTTTTGTTCCTGGCTGCGGTGAAGAAATGAGCCGGGACTTGCGTCGTTCCTGACGGAATCCAAGGAACATTATAGCAGGATGGCAAAGTTTCTGCACGAAGGAAAACGATGTCGGGAGTGCGAAAAAATCCTGGGGGCCCCAGGATTCCCCTGATCTGCTGTTGCTTCTCATCAACCCCAATGGCGAGGCGTGATCTGCTCCGGGTGCGTCGAGAAAGCTCCCGAGACAGCGCTTGGTTTTCGGCTTGCTTCAAAAGCCCGATGCCCCAATTACACGTGCGGGCCGCCTTTTGAGAACCCAGTTTCCCTTACATGCATAGTGTGATATACTTGACCTGGTAGCCATTCGGGCTATGGAAAAGCGGGGCTTGCGCGGCTGCGGGGCTATAGGCCTTAATAGTGGGAGTCTCGAGAAAATCAAGGAGCATTCCGAGTGAACAATACGGTAGAAAAAGACAAAGTGGTTTCCCTGGATTACACCCTCAAACTGGACGACGGTCGGGTCATCGACTCCTCGGAGGGGAAAGAACCCCTTCAGTACCTTCATGGTCATGGCACATTGATACCCGGACTGGAGAAGGAACTTACAGGGATGGAAGTCGGCCAGGAGAAAAGCGTCGTGGTAAGCCCTGCAGATGGCTACGGAGAAATAGTTGACGCCGATGATATAGTGCTTTCCGTGAATGACTTTCCTCCTGATCTGACGCCAATAGCTGGGATGGGAGTCTACCTGGAATCACCCACGGGGCAGGTAAAGCCATTCTTCATTACGAAGGTTGAGGGAGACAGAGTTTACATGAACGAGAATCACCCTCTGGCAGGGCAGACGCTGCATTTCGACGTACAAGTCGTGGGTGTGCGTGATGCCACGCCGGAGGAAATCGCCCACGGGCACACACACTGACGCCTGGAAAATCTGGATGGCAAAGGCGATGCCTGCATGATTGGCGTCGCCTTTGTGTACGGGAGATACGCACATGAAAGACATAATCATTGGCATCCTTGCGGCGATTGGTCTGGCAGCATTGGGAGCCGCGCTCGTTGGGGAAAAACGAGGACGCAGGCTGACGATGCTTGGCGTATGGATTTTATTCTGGGTGGCGGCGGGCTACATGTTCTTCACGCCGACGGTAAATAATGGCGGTGGGGTGGCTAAACGGACGGCCACACCCATGGTCACGGCGGTAGCGATTCGTCCCACACCCACCACCCCAAGACCGACTATCGCCCCCACGAAAACGGCCCTGCCAGCGCCTTCCCCAGCAATCTCCCCTGTCAAAAAGGCAGTCCCGACCTCGGAGAGTGGTCTCGGCAAAGGGAACGGCTTGATACTTTTTCACTCAGAGCGGGCCGGAAATTTCGACATCTGGCTCCTTACCGAATCAAAAGGTACATTCAAACAGCTCACAAATTCCCCAGAGCGTGATATCGAACCATCGTGGTCGCCGGATGGGACCAAGATAGCCTTCGCATCTGGCAGAGATGATCCGGAGAACATCCAGATATACCTGATGAATGCCGATGGTACCGAACAGAAGCGCCTTACCCAGAATCTGAAATCCGACAACTGGAGGCCCAGGTGGGCGCCGGACGGCAGGAAAATCCTCTACCAGAGCAACAGGAACGTATCCAAGCGAGGTTTCGATCTTTACGTTATCAATGTGGATGGATCCAACGACCACGCTATTACTTCCAGCCCGTACAACGAATCCTCCGGCGACTGGTCTCCTGATGGGAAGCGGATTGTTTACGTATCCGATCGGGATGGGTACAGGGACATCTACGTCATGAACTCAGACGGTAGTGATCCGGTTAAGCTGACCGACGATTTCTTCGACGACAATCATCCAAGATGGTCGCCAGATGGGAAATGGATACTGTTCGACAGTGACCGAGAGGGACGCTACGGGATCTATGTGATGAGACCGGACGGCTCTAAAGTCCGGCGTGTGACGGGCTACCAGGGTGATGCCGTTACGGGTACCTGGGCTGAAGGAGGAAAGCGCATCATCTTTTCGTCCAATCGCGAGGGGAAAGACTGGGAGCTTTACAGCATAAACTCGGATGGGAGCGGCCTGATGCGTCTGACCTTCACCAAAGGCGTGGATCGCTTTCCGGACTGGCGTCCGGCCGACAATCGATAGATTTCATCGGAAACAACGTCTCCGGGAGTGGGGCAATGCCTTCTTCAGGTGCATGGTGTAAAAAAACGCCGCTGAAGAGCGGCGTTTTTTGTTGCATATCGTTCCAGCGTCAACCCCCGGTCTTGGGAGGCTGGATGTCGAACTTCTTGTTGATGTCGGTGACTGACTCGTCCGTCGTTATGACCAGTTCCTTTATATCCTTCGATGTGACTCCGAGCATAGATTGCAGGGCCTCGTCGTCCAGCCCCATGGCAGTCTTCGGATCACTGCTTGCCATTTCCACGTGGGACATCAGAGGGATATAGTTTTTCGTCACACATGCGTTTCCTTCCATCCTGGCCATGGCTTGCGCCGATTTTATTTCCTCCGGTGCGTTCTTGCTGGGGTATATCTTCAGCATTCTCAAGACATCGCTCTTGTCGAATTCGTACACATTGCATTCGAGCGGCCCGATTTTCTTAGTGCCTTTCTTGAACTCATTGCCGACATATGCTTCGCTGGTAAAGTTAGTCACCATGCTGCCCGTCATGCTTTCGACCTGCTGAGCCGGTACGTGTATCCATGTGCCGCCGCCCATGTCGATCCAGGCATCGTCGCCCACGCGGATCACAGCGATCTTGGGCACCCCGCTTTGCATCATGCCGCTGCCTCCCATGGTCATCCTGGACTTCTTCCTTGGCTTGTTGACCACTTCCAGCTTCATCGTCATGGCGGACGTTTTCTCCCCGCCGTCCTTCAGCTTTGCCGAGAATTTGATCTCCCAGTTCACTTTGTACGAATCTAGATCGGCAAGTTCTCCCAAAAGTTTCCGCTCGTTAGCAGTTATTTTTTTGAAAGAGCTGGTTTCTGCCTCAGGCCGGGATGTAGGCGAAGGGGCTATCGTCGGCTCCGGTTTCTTCGTGGCCGTTGGGGCTTTCGTCGGCACAGCCATCGGCGGTTTCGTAGGCTGCGCCTGAGCCGCTTCCGTCGGCCTGGGTTGCGCTACATGGGTCGGTTCGGCTGTCTTCTTACTTCCCCCGCACGCACTTAGGATCATGATCGCCGAGAGCACAAGGGCGATCAATACTACAGTTCTGGAAAATCTAGCCTTCATTTTCTTCTCCTTAATTTTCTGTTGTTCTTTCTTTATCGGACTTTTGACAAGGTTAACGTGGGGCTTCTTGAGTCGTTGCACTTGGGGAGTGAGAAGCGAATCCTGGGAGCCCTACGGGCCTCCAGATCCCCCTTCGGACCGTCATCGGCCTCCATCAACCCCGATGGCGAGCCGTGATTTGCCCCAGGTGCATCGAGAAAGCTCCTGAAACGGCTTTAGGCATTCGATTTGCTCCGGAAGCCCCTTGAGCGCATGATTGAGAGGAAATGGTATGTCTTGTGGTCGGGCGGAGCCAAAGCACAAGGTATACACTTCCTCTTTCTCGCCCTCGAGACGAGAAAATCGGGCCTGTAGAGCACCCCGATTGTCAAAAGTCCAGTCTTTACTGTCCGGCCTGGAGCACAGTGACGCCAAACAACAAATTATCCTACCATAAAGTTTGCAATTCTGCCAATTGGCATTCCCGTCACCTCCATCACTTTGATACAACCACCAGATACCTGATATAATGAAAAGATGGCGGAATTCGCTACAGAAGGTGCAAACGTGGTCAAGGCAATTGTCGGCCTGGGAAACCCAGGCAGGGAATATGAGCGAAACAGGCACAACATTGGCTTCCAGGTGATCGATCTGCTGGCGGAGAAGCACGGCATGAGGTTCGACCAGCGGAAGTTCAGGGCGCTGCTGGCGAAAGGCCGCATCCTGGGGCACGACGTGATTCTGGCGAAGCCACTCACTTTCATGAACTCGAGCGGCGAGGCAGTAGGCCCGCTGGCACATTTCTACAAAATCGGGCCGCAGGATATCCTGGTGGTCGCCGACGACCTGGATATTCCCCAGGGGCGAATTCGCCTGCGCCCCATGGGGAGCTCCGGCGGGCACAACGGCCTGAAATCCATCATCCTGCACCTGGGCACCGAGGATTTTCCCAGGGCGCGCATTGGCATTGGCCGGCCGCCTGGGAGCATGGATCCGGCAGACTACGTGCTCCAGGATTTTACCCGGGATGAAGAGGCGGTCATGACCAGGGTGCGAGACCGCGCCGTGGCGGCCATCGAAACATGGCTGGAGGAAGGGATCGAGGCAGCCATGAACAGGTTCAACATCAGGAGGCAGGAGGGGGGATGAACCTCTCTGGGCTTCTGGACGAGGTGCGGGGAACAACCTCATACGGCGATTTGCTGGAGGCGCTGAAAGGGGGGCGAGAGATCCCGCCTTTGGGCCTCATCCCTGCCGCGCGTCCATACCTCGCGGCTGCACTGGCACGGGACTTGGGGGCCCCCTTACTCCTGGTTGCCGCCGGGCCGGAGACCGCCCGCGATTGGGCTGACGAGCTCCGGAAATGGTTGGGGCCGGATGTGCCCGTGTACCATTTTGCCACGCCGGATTCCCTCCCTTACGAGCGGATTCCGTGGGCGACTTACACAATTCAGGAACGGCTGCGCGCGCTTGTGGCCCTGGCAAGAGAGAGCGTGCCTGTCGTTGTAACATCTGCCAGGGCTGTCGCGGGGTCAACAGTGCCTCGCCGAGAGATGCGCCTGAGTGTCCGCTCCCTGAAAGTCGGGCAGATTGCCACGCTGGGAGACCTCCTTCGGCGCTGGTTCGGGGAGGGCTACCGGCTGGAATCGGTGGTGGAAGAGCCGGGAACCATTGCCCGCCGTGGCGGGATATTGGACATCTGGCCACCAAACCTCCCCCGTCCCGTTCGTGTGGAGTTCTTCGGCGACGAGGTGGATAGCCTCCGGTTCTTCGATCCGG
Source organism: Anaerolineae bacterium (assembly GCA_015486235.1). Classification (GTDB taxonomy): domain Bacteria; phylum Chloroflexota; class Anaerolineae; order S016-19; family S016-19; genus S016-19. The sequence goes on along the minus strand of WFSD01000119.1, from coordinate 14,799 downwards.
GAACCCAGTTAACCACCAACAAGACAGAATCTGTGCTCGTGGGGCCGGGGAGCGAAGCATTCCCAAGATTTGCCGGACGTGCTATCTCTCGGATGGACGAGATGGACTTCTCCACATGTCATCCCCCGGCCAGGAGGGATTTCGAGCACGACAGGAAAGCCCTGGAGGCGGGGCAGGGTTTTCCGGGTGCCGAATACTACATCCCACTTCTGTACCCTGTCCCAGGAAACCTGTTGGATCATCTGCCTGAGGGTGCTTTGGTATTCCTGGACGAAGGGGAAGAGGTGGCTCAGGCGATCATGGCCGTGGAACGCCAGGCAGATCAGATCGAACGAGAACTGATCCGCAGTGGTGAGATCCCTGCAGGCTGGCCTAAGCCGCACTCCACGTGGCAGGAAATCTCACAGCGGCTCGACAGGCATCGGAAGCTGTGGGCGGGGCAGAGCGAGGGACTGCAATATAGCGACACAGTTCATTCCATCGGCAGGTTGTTCTGGCCTGCACCTATCTACAACTCCCGCCTCGATGACCTGGCATCGGATGTGGAGGAAATCCGCAGACTCGGATCCTCGACAGTGCTGATAACCCGCCAGGCATCGCGGGTCTCCAAACTGCTTTCGGAGAGGGGGGTGCCCGCAATGCAGGTGGAAGATCTGACCGATCCTTCCTCCGTGGAAGGCGTTCTCCTGATCCAAGGAACGTCGAACGAAGGGTTCGTAATCCGCGAGAGGGAAGACCAACCCCCTGCTCTAGTTCTCCTGACTGATGTGGAGCTTTTCGGCTGGAGGCGGGCTCGACGCAGAGTGCCACGGGCGAAGGTTGCCAGACGGGCGGAGGCCTTTTTCTCCGAGATCAAGCCAGGCGATTATGTGGTACACATAGACCATGGCATCGGCAGGTTCGGCGGCCTGGTGCGGATGAAAATCGGGAGCGTGGAACAGGAGTATCTGCTGGTGGAGTATGCACAGGGCGACCGGCTCTACGTGCCAGTGCAGCAGACAAACCGGCTCAGCAAGTACGTGAGCCCGTCGGATGTGCCTCCAACGCTCCACCGGCTCCATACCACTGATTGGTCCAGAGCGAAGAAACGGGCGAAGCAGGCCGTTGCCGAGATCGCCAGAGACCTTCTGGCTTTGTACGCGGCCCGGGAAATGTCGCCAGGGCACGCTTTTCCACCGGATACCCCGTGGCAGAAAGACCTGGAAGCGGCGTTCTCGTACCAGGAAACGGAGGATCAGCTTCGGGCCATCGCCGAGGTCAAGAAAGATATGGAATCGCCGAGCCCAATGGATCGCCTGGTGTGCGGCGATGTGGGATACGGCAAAACGGAGGTGGCAATCCGAGCAGCGTTCAAGGCTATCATGGATGGGAAGCAGGTGGCGCTCCTGGCGCCCACCACCGTTCTGGCACAGCAGCATTTCTACACATTCAAGCGCAGGCTGGATCCTTTCCCTGTCAATGTGGCAATGCTCTCTCGGTTGCAAACCCAGGCTCAGCAGAGAAAAGTCCTGCAAGGGCTGGCGGATGGGAGTGTGGATCTGGTCATCGGGACGCATCGCCTTCTCTCCAAGGACGTGCGATTCAAGGATCTGGGGCTTATCATCGTAGACGAGGAGCAGCGATTCGGCGTGTACCACAAGGAGCGACTGAAGCAGCTTCGGCACCAGGTGGACGTGCTGACCCTGACCGCGACCCCGATTCCAAGGACTCTCTATCTATCGCTGGCTGGCGTGCGTGACATGAGTCTGATAACATCGCCACCGGAGGACAGGCTTCCGATAAAGACTTTCGTGAGCGAGTTCGACCGAGGCCTCATTCGGAAAGCAATCCTGCGGGAACTGGACAGGGGCGGGCAGGTATATTTCGTCCACAACCGTGTGCGTGGAATCAGGGCGGTGGCAAGGATGATCCGAGACCTGGTGCCGGAGGCGATAGTGGAAGTTGCCCACGGCCAGATGCGGGAGCGGCATCTGTCGGAAGTGATGCTTTCTTTCACCGAGGGGAATGTGGACGTGCTGGTCTGCACTACTATCATCGAGAACGGGCTGGACGTGCCTAACGCTAACACAATCATCATCAACAATTCCCACCGTTTCGGCCTGGCGCAGCTTTACCAGCTACGGGGGCGTGTCGGACGCGGGGCGGTGCGTGCCTATGCTTATCTTCTCTATCCCCGAGGGTACGACCTTCCCCGACAGGTTCAGGAACGGCTGGAGATGTTGGCCCAGGCATCGGAAGCGGGTGCCGGGTTCCAGATCGCCATGCGGGACTTGGAGGTGCGTGGCGCGGGGGAGATCCTGGGCGCCAGGCAGCATGGTCACATGACAGCGGTTGGAATGGACATGTACACGCGGCTACTGGCACAGGCGGTTAAAGAGCTGAAAGAGCAACAGCAAAGCGATCTCGTCCTGCGACCGGAGACTGTGGCGATGGTGCTGGAACTCGAACCGTCGCTGGTGCCTGATCTGCCGCTTGCCGCTTCGATCCCGGAGGAATATGTGCCTTCGTCGGACCTGAGGCTGCGTCTTTACCGGCAGCTCTCCGGCATAAGGAGTTTGAAGGAAATGCGGGAGTTCGCCAGCATGCTGCGGGACCGCTTTGGGCCGCCGCCGGACGAGGTAAAGAATCTTCTCTTCCAGACTGAGGTACGGCTGCTGGGGGAGAAAGCAGGCGTGAAACTTGTGGGGAAAGAGGGTAATTACCTGACCGTGGTGCTGGAGAGCTACCTCCCGGCGGATGTACGGCTGCCGCAGGGCGTCCGCGGCCGTGGCACGCATGTCTGGATACCGTTGGACGGCGACAACTTGTGGATGCCGAAGCTGAAGCAGGCGCTGGAAAGCCTTGCCAGCTGTGTTCCGCAATCCAGATGAGGGTGTCCACTTCACTCGCAGCACTGGGAGGAGCTGACCAGATGGACGAGAGAGCACCACTATATCTGAATCATTCGGTGGCGCTCAGAAGCAGTGGGATGACTTTCGGCAGGAAGCGAACCAGCGAATCGGCGGACTGTGCCCATTCGCTCATTCGCTGATGTGGATGCTCAGTCCGCTCTACAGGCTCACACGGCCCTTTTCCCGTCCGGAAAGTGCTTCTGGAAGCCCTCACGCTCGATGCAGGGCTTGTGCTGTGGCTTGCCAGGGGTTGACGAAAGCTCCCGAAAAGCGGGTTAATTCCTGGGGGCCCATAGGGCCCCCAGGAAATGCTTCGAATTCCCGCTAAAGATGCACCTTGAAATCCTGCCCCATGGGCGTTATAATGTAAAGCACAGGGGATGCCGTACAGCAATTCCGAAATCGGGCATGGTTCAAAGGAGCTGTTTGCAGTCTTGACAGGTCACCGAGGCGTCATGGCTGGCCGAGGCACAGAATGACACTTTCGGCAATACGGGCATTGTCAGCACCAGATATCGGGGGCCAACCAGCCGGGCAACCAGTCAGGTCCACATTTGGAATTGCTGGATGCCATACCGGATGCATCCCAACTTGTACATCGATGTGCCAACGGGGGGAATGCCATGCGCAAGGAAGCTTACCTTTACAGGAAACTCAAAAAAGGGTACGTCCAGTGCCTCGCCTGCGAGCACTACTGCGCAGTTGCTCCTGGCGACATGGGTAAATGTGGCGTGAGGAGAAACATAGACGGTAAGCTTATGCTGGTGGTATACGGGAAGGCAATTGCCGTGCACATAGACCCCGTGGAGAAGAAGCCTCTCTTTCACTTCCTGCCAGGGCAACCGGTATTCTCGCTGGGCACCGTAGGGTGCAATTTTACCTGCAAATTCTGCCAGAATTGGGAGATATCTCAGGTAAGGCAGTTCGACGACCAACATGACTACATCGGGGAGGACTGGTCGCCGGAGGCGATAGTCGAGTACAGCATCCGCCGGCATCTCCCCATGATCGCCTACACTTACAACGAACCGATAGTCTTCTTCGAGTACGCCTACGACACGGCGAAATTGGCCCATGAGCATGGCATCCGGAACATCTTCGTCTCCAGTGGATTCGAGACAAAGCAGGCGATAGACATGATCTCGCCCTATTTGGACGCCGCGAACATAGACCTGAAATCCTTCAACGATAAGTTCTATCGGGAGATAAGTGGGGGGCGGCTCAAGCCAGTACTCCGCAACATCGAGTACACCACCAAGGAAACCAACATCTGGGTGGAAGTGACGACCCTGTTCATCCCCGGGCTGAACGACTCGCCCTCGGAAATGCGGGACATAGCCCAGTTCCTGGCCGGGGTGAGCCCTGATCTCCCCTGGCATGTGACCGCCTTCCACCCGGATTACCAAATGCTGGACAGACCCTCGACATCCCTGGATACTTTGCTCAGAGCCCATGAAATAGGCAAGGAGGCAGGTCTGAACTATGTTTATGTCGGAAACGTGCTGGCACCGGAGAAAGAAACTACCTACTGTCCCAAATGCGGTGCTCCGGTAATACAGCGGTATGGTTACTATGTGAAGCCGTTGTGGAAGGAGCCTGGGGTTTGCCCGCGTTGCGGATATCATCTGGCAGGTGTTTGGAGGTGAAAATATGAGCATGAAAGGATACATAGCCATGCGGTACCCGGCAGTCGCCGGTACTTTCTACCCGTCCGACCCGCACGAACTCCGCGGGCTATTGGGGCGATACCTGGCTGCCGCCCCCCTGTCCGTGATGGAAGGGATTCGGGCGTTGATAGCCCCACACGCGGGCTATATCTACTCCGGGCCGGTAGCGGCGTACGCGTACAAACAACTGCAGAATCTGACGCCTGAGCCCCGGACGATATATCTCATCGGTCCGGCACATTATGTTTACGTCCATGGGGTGGCAGTCGGCACGTATCATGGGCTGCTGACTCCGTTGGGTGAGGTGCCTGTGGCTGTCGACCGCGTGGACGAACTTCTTGGCCTTGGAGAGCCATTCCTCCCCGCGCCAGCAGCTCATGAGCCAGAACATAGCCTGGAGGTACAGCTGCCTTTTTTGCAAATGACTGTTCCGGGAGAGTTCTCTGCTGTGCCAATGCTTGCGGGTGACGCCGACCCTGCAGATGTAGCGGCGGGATTGAAGCAGGTACTCCGGCCCAATGACCTGATTGTTGTCAGCTCTGACCTGAGCCATTACCACCGGTACGACGTTGCCCGGGCTAAGGACACGGAGTTTCTCCAGAGCGTCGTGGACTACAGATTCGAGGACGCGTCCAGAGGGGAAGCATGTGGAATCATCCCAGTCCTGGCGCTGATGAAAATCGGTAAAGAGAAGGGGTGGGTTCCTCATTTACTGGACTACCGCAACTCTGGCGATACCTCTGGAGACCACAGCAGGGTCGTCGGGTATGCAGCCGTTGTTTACACGGAGGCGAGCGATGGAAAATGACCTGGCTCAACTGAGCACTGAAGAGAAGAAAACTTTGCTGCGAGTGGCCCGGCAGGCAATTGAGGAGAAGGTTCTGTCAGGCAGGACGCTGCCCATAGACCCGGCGGACTTCCCAGAACATCTCCGTGAACCGGGTGCCAGCTTCGTTACCCTGACGATCGGCGGTCAGCTCCGCGGGTGCATCGGGTCCGTCGAGGCGTATCAGCCACTGGTGGAGGATGTTCGGGACAACGCCATAAAGGCGGCTTTCAGCGATCCTCGATTTCCACCGCTGAGCCATCCTGAACTGGACGCCATAGAGATCGAGGTATCCGTCCTGACGCATCCGGAGCTGATCTCTTTCACCGACACGGAGGATCTGCTGCGGCAGATACAGCCTGGAGTGGACGGCCTGATCCTGGAATACGGTTATTTTCGGGGGCTTTTCCTGCCACAGGTATGGAAGCAGCTTCCGGGAAAACAGGAGTTCATGGCCCACCTCTCGATGAAAGCTGGCCTGCCATCGGATGCGTACAAGCACCCCGGGGTGGCCATCAAGCGGTTCCACGTTCTCGCTTTCAGTGAGAGTGAGATAGGTGACTGACAGCCGCCATGTCAGCTGGATCATTGCTGTTCCTCACCCCACAGCCGCCGTATCCCCTTCACCAGGGGACGGCAATTCGGAATTTCCACCTGCTCCGGTGGCTGGCAGGGAGCTATCGGGTAGACCTGGCAACGTTTGCCGATGCGCCCTTTGCGGATGATTCCCCCTTGTGGAGGTTTTGCGATCGGATCATCGCCATCCAGCCGCCTTCCAGGAACATGGGGCAGCGCATCCGCACTACTCTCCTGTCGTCGATGCCCGACATGGCCTTGCGTCTCCATTCCGATGGGATGGCACAGGCGATTCACTTGCTGCTGGAAGAGCGTAGCTACGACGCCATCCAGATCGAAGGGATAGAGATGGCTCCCTATGGGTTTTTGGCGGCAGATTGGATGCGGCAGCAGGGTGGACGCCCCCGGGTCATTTTCGACGACCACAACGCAGAGTACGTCCTACAGCAAAGGGCGTTTCTTACAGATATCCGTGACCCGCTCCGATGGCCTGGTGCCATTTACTCGCTCATCCAATGGCAAAAACTACGGAGGTATGAACGGAAAGTGTGCCTCCAGGCAGATGCGGTCGTGGCGGTCTCCGGGCAGGATGCCGACATGCTGCGGAAGCTGGATAGTGCCATCGCCCCAATAGTCGTGCCTAATGGCGTGGATATGTCTCGCTACGAGCGTCACCAGGGTGAACCGGAGTCGGGCCTGCCCGCGCTGGTCTTCACTGGCAAGATGGATTTCAGGCCAAATGTGGACGCCATGACGTGGTTTGCTTCCGCCATCTGGCCGAGAATACGGGCGAAGCGCTCTGATGTGATGCTGTTCATCGTGGGGCAGAAGCCCCATGCCAGGGTCGCGCGCCTTGGGCATATGGCGGGGATTACCATCACCGGCTTCGTGCCGGAGATAAGGCCGTATATCGCACGCGCGCACGTGTATGTGGTTCCTATCAGGATGGGCGGTGGCACCAGGCTGAAAGTGCTTCAGGCCATGGCGATGGGGAAAGCGATCGTCTCTACATCTCTGGGCGCTGAAGGGATAGGCGCCAAAGATGGGCGAGAGATCGTGTTGGCGGATGCTCCGGATACATTCGCCAATGCGGTGCTCGATCTGCTGGAGTCTCCGGAGCGTCGCAGAAACCTGGGCGAGGCAGCACGTTCATTTGTGAGGGAACGTTTCGATTGGTCTGTGGTGGCTCCTGGGCTGGCAAAAGCCCATGAATGGAAGCGAGGTCCTTGATTCGGGCTTTCGAAGCAAATCGAAAGCTCAAAGCCGTTTCAGGAGCTTTTTCGATGCACATGGGGTAAATCACGACTCGCCATCGGGGTTGATGGAGACCGGCGACAGTTCAGAAGGGATCCTGGGGGTCCTACGGGCCCCCAGGATTTGCTCCAGACTCCCGATTCGTGTTGCTCTTGTGCGATCTGGAGATATGTGGTAGAATTGCAACAAAGAAACCTTTCACGAGAGGATTGCTCGCGATGCCGAAACCTATCCAGCAGGACACCAAAGACAGCTTCATCGAATACACTCTGATGTTGATTCTGGTAGTCATCGTTGTCCTGGCGATTTTTCTGATAATGGGGGACGACATCCGCACTTTCGTAAACGCCATCTTGCGAAACTGGGCAGGCACTCCCTGACCGGAAGAATCGTCCCAGTGCAGGGTGTTGGGAGAGTCCAATGGAACGCCTGTGGTCAACTCCAGACGCCCCCCCCGTGCCGCTGTCTCCGTGGCGAGAAAAGTTACTGCGCATAGGCAATGAGGCGTTGGACTTGATATTCCCGCCTCGCTGCGTTGGATGCGGTCGGGTAGGGAGTTGGTTCTGTGATCGCTGCATGGCGGCGGTAGAACCGGTCCCGGAACCGGTGTGCCCAATTTGTGGTCGCCCCACCCCTGATGGCCAGATTTGTCCTTTCTGTAGAAGTCATCCGTTGCACCTGAACGCTGTCCGCTCCGTAGCCCTTTTCAAAGGGCCTCTCCGAAGTGCCATCCACGCTTTGAAATACCGAGGCCGGAAACAGGTTGCCGTTCCCCTTGGCAGCTTGATGGCAAGCTACCTGACACGCCCCAGGGAGTCATTGGACGTCATCGTCCCGGTTCCACTGCACCCGGATCGAGAGAAAGAACGAGGATACAACCAGGCCGCGCTGCTCTCGGCCGAGGTATCCAGACGAACAGGAGTGCCGATGGCTCCAGGTGTCCTGGCCCGCGCCAGGTACACCAGGCCGCAGGTTACATTGAGCGCCAGGGAGCGGATGGAGAACGTGCGTGGGGCGTTTGAGTGCAACGATAGGAAAATAGCCGGTAAACGAGTGATGCTGGTGGACGATGTATGCACCACCGGGGCGACGATGGACGCGGCAGCGCAAGCGTTGTGGAAATGCCACCCAGAGCATGTATGGGGACTTACTCTGGCACGTGCTGTGTGGGAACCCACGAAGTCGATTCCTCTGGAGTTGACCATCGTGCGAGAAAGTAGGCAAACTGTGGCCTGATCTGCTGTACCTGGGGCCGCAGAACTCTGTGATAGAAAGGAGCGGAACGATGGATGTGATCATTACAGGCAGGAATGTGGAAGTTACAGATTGGGTCAGAGACTACGTCAACAAGAAAGTAGGTAAGTTATCCCGTTACCTTCCGGAGGCAAAGGAAGCCAGGGTGGAGCTTGCCCGGGAGAAAACCAGGAACGCTACGGCCAGAGAAACAGTGCAGGTAACCATCTGGGTCAACGGCTCCATCCTGCGGGCGGAGGAAAGGTCTGCAGACCTGTTCACTGCGGTGGATGCCGTGACGGACAAGATGGAACGGCAGATAGAGCGGTTCAAGGGTAAGAGGCGGCGTCGGAGACAGCAAGCGGTTCCGGCAGGTCCCTTCTCTGGAGCACTTGAGCAGGATGAGGAAGAGGAACCATCCGGGCCGGACATTGTCCGGGTGAAGCAATTCCCGATCAGTCCCATGAATGTCGGGGAGGCGATAGACCAGATGGAGCTTCTGGGGCACGATTTCTTCGTTTTCTATAACGCCGATACCAACAACATGAACGTGGTGTACAGGCGGAAGGACGGCGACTACGGGCTACTGCAACCCGAGCTGGCGTGAGATATGGGATTCCCGTTAGTTGGATTGGGCCGGGGAGCGTTTCCCCGGCTCTTTTTGCAAAATAGCTAAAACTTGCCAATGCCGGGAGCCTGTGGTAAAAAATGCCCGGAGAAGTAGCGGGCAACGAGGCCCGAAAAAATCTTTTCAAAGGAGAAGTGTTATGGCAAAGGAAAATCCTTTCACGATTGCTCAAAGGCAGCTTGACGAGGCTGCAGAGATCCTCAAGCTTGACCCCGCCACCCACGAAATGCTTCGGTGGCCCATGAGAGAACTCCACTTCACCATTCCGGTCCGGATGGACGACGGTTCCGTAAAAGTCTTCCACGGTTTCCGCGTCCAGTACAACGATGCCCGCGGCCCCGCCAAAGGCGGCATCCGCTTCCACCCTGAAGAGACCATTGACACCGTGCGGGCTTTGGCCGCGTGGATGACCTGGAAGACGGCTGTGGTGAACATACCGCTGGGCGGAGGCAAAGGAGGCGTCATCTGCAATCCGAAGGAAATGTCCATGGGTGAGCTGGAGCGTCTGAGCCGGGGATACATGAGGGTGGCTGCCAGGCTCATCGGTGAGCGCCGAGACGTGCCGGCCCCCGACGTCTACACCACCCCGCAGATCATGGCGTGGATGATGGACGAGTACGAAGTGATCCGCGAGGAGCACATCCCCGGCATCATCACCGGCAAGCCTCTCGAAGTTGGTGGATCCCAGGGACGTGGATACGCCACCGCTATGGGCGGCATCTACACTGTCCGTGAGGCAGCCAAAGTCCTGGGGATCGAGACAAAAGGCGCCACCGCTGCCATCCAGGGCTACGGCAATGCTGGATCTTTCGCCCACATGCTGGGTGTCAACGTCCTTGGCCTGAAGGTTGTGGCGGTCAGCGACTCCAAGGGAGGCATCTACAACCCGGATGGCCTCGATTACGATGCCGTGATGGCTCACAAGAAGTCTACCGGCTCCGTCGTTGGGTTCCCCGGGACCAAAGAAATCAGCAACGAGTATCTGCTGGAGATGGACGTGGACGTCCTCTTCCCGTCGGCGCTGGAGGAAGTCATCACTGAGGCGAACGCCAGCAACATCAAGGCAAAGATCGTTGCGGAGCTGGCCAACGGCCCGACCACCCCTGAGGCAGACCTGATCCTCCACAAGAACGGCGTATTCGTCATCCCAGACTTTCTCTGCAACGCCGGTGGTGTGACCGTTTCCTACTTCGAGCAGGTGCAGAACGCCTACAACTATTATTGGAGCGAGGACGAGGTCAACGCCAAGCTCGATGCGGTCATGACGAAGGCGTTCCATGACGTGGATCAGATGGCGAAAGCCAAAGGCGTGCACAATCGGATGGCCGCTTACCTGGTATCTGTGGACAGAGTCGTCAGAGCGATGAAGCTGCGCGGTTGGATATAACGCCAGGGTCAGATGAACTACGAAAGCCGGGGATTGCATCCCCGGCTTTTTCGCGTGGATGTCTGGTGGTTATACGTTTGAGCGAGAGAACCCCTGATCACCTGCCCAGTTCCCTCTGGAACAACTCCCGCACAAGTTTGGGGTCGGCCTTGCCGTGGGTTTCCCTCATAGCTTGTCCCACAAACCAGCCGATGATTGATACTTTTCCGGAGCGGTAGCGGTCCGCCTCTTTCGAGTTCTCGGAGATTATTCTGCGCACCAGTCCCAACAGAGCATCCTCGTCCCGCACCTGAGCCAGACCATCCCGCTCGACTATTGTCGAGGCATTTTCGCCTGTCTGGAACATTTTCTTCAGGACGTCCTTGCCGGTGTTCTGGTTGATGGCGCCCGAGGCCACCAGTTTCAACAACCCTGCTAGCCTTTTCGGCGTTACCGGCTGATCGCCGATGCTGACGCCCGCGGCGTTCAGCAGATGGAACAGTTCCCCGGCTATCCAATTCGCCACCTGAGCAGGGGGAATCCCTTCGGCCGAAGATGCCGTTTCCTCGAAGTAATCGGCAACGCTTCTGTCCTCCACCAGTGTGGAAGCGGCGGATTTTTCCAGCCCGTACTGGCGCACGAACCGATCTCTTTTCGCATCGGGAAGCTCCGGCAGGCACTCCGCGATTTCCTCGACCCACTCCCGCTCCACGTGCAATGGGGGCAGGTCAGGCTCCGGGAAATAGCGGTAATCGTGGGCCTCCTCTTTGCTTCGCTGTACCACCGTATGCCCGTGGGCCATGTCCCATCCCATGGTGACCTGAACGACCCTGCCGCCGCTTTCGATGGTTTCGATTTGGCGTTTGATCTCGTATTCCAGCGCCTGCCGCACTGACCGGAAAGAGTTCAGATTCTTGACCTCAACTTTGGTGCCCAGCACGTCAGAGCCGGCCGGGCGGACGGAAACGTTTGCCTCGCACCGCATGGCTCCTTTTTCCATGTCGGCAGTGCTGACGCCGAGATACCTGAGGATGGTACGGAGTTTCAGCAGGTAGCGGTACGCTTCATCCGCGGAGCGCATATCTGGTTCGGAGACGATTTCCAGGAGTGGCACGCCGGCGCGGTTGAAATCGACCAGGCTTGCGCCCTCCACGTGGACCAGCTTGCCGGTGTCCTCCTCCAGGTGTGCCCGCCTGATCCTGACGATTTTCGGCTTCCCGTCGTCCCCCTCGATCTGCAGCCAGCCGTTGACAGTCAGGGGAAGCTCGTACTGGCTTATCTGATATCCTTTCGGCAGGTCGGGGTACATATAATTCTTCCGGGCGAAAACAGCGTCCTCGGCTATGCTACAATTGAGTGCCAGCCCTGTCAGGATAGTTTTTTTCACCGCTTCCCGGTTTATCACCGGCAGCGCTCCCGGCAGCGCCATGCAGACGGGACAGACGTGGGTGTTCGGCTCCGCGCCGAAAAAATCGGCGTCGCAAGAGCAGAACATTTTCGATTTCGTAAGCAATTGGGCATGGACTTCCATGCCTATGATAGCTTCATACTCCATAATTCCTCCGAAGGTGAGATGAATTTCCGGCGGGCACCAAGTGGCCCGCAAATCGGCTCCCCGATCCTCTGAAAGATCGTCCCTTTCATTCCATTGGTCATCTCAAAGGTCCTGGGCGGGGCGTAACAGCCAGAGCCGAAATGCTCTCCGGTATTATACCCTAGCCTGGAGCAAAACAGAAAGATTCGCATCCCCCAGGGCTTGCGAAGCAAATCAAGGCCCGAAGTCGTTTCAGAAGCTTTCTCGGCGCTTCTGAAGCGATCCGCTACTTGCCGTTGGGGTTGATGTAGAGCGATAACGGTTCTGGGGATTCCTGGGGGCCCTACGGGCCCCCAGGAATTGCTTCGTTTTCCCTCCCCCAGGGCTTTTGAAGCAAATCGAAGGCCCCAAGCCGCCTCAGGAACCTTCTCGGCGCACCTGGAGCAAATCACGATCCACTTTGGGGTTGATAATGGCCGATGATAGTTCAGGGGGCCCTGGGGGCCCATAGGCCCCCCCAGGAATTACTTCGTTTTCGCATTCCCCGGGGCTTTTCAAAGTCCTGATTCCCCCCAATGAGCTCTTTGACAATCTGCTTCAGTGGTTGTAGTATGTGTTCCGCTGCAGCATGCTCTCTGAGCGGTAGTATCTCACTTCACAGACGCCGAAAGTTCTTTCTCTGCGAGCACCCCCGGGACGGGAATGCATTCGATCTGGCTTCGCCGCTCTAGAGAAATGTCTGGCAGCACCATGGCTGAACGCAAATCGGCTTGTCCAGGAGGAATGACAACGATGGATAAATTCGCAAATGTGACGCTGAGCAGACCAAGGGAAACAGTTCAGGCGCGATTCCCGGATGGGAGGATATTTGAAGGGCCCGTAGGCACGCCTGTGGAAGCGTTCGTGCGTGCTGCAGGCTCTGACGAAAATGCCCCAACAGTTGCTGCATTGGTGGGTGGTCGACTGAGGGAACTCAACGAACCGCTTTATCGCGATGCCGACGTGACCCCTGTCACCATGTCGTCGGCTGACGGAGCACTCATATACCGTCGTTCCCTCACTTTTCTCATGGTGGTAGCCGCTGCGGAGATTTTCCCGGGTGCTGACATCTACGTGGATCATTCGCTGACTTTCGGAGCGTACTTCTGTCGTGTGGACGGCAGAGAGCCATTTACCAGAGAAGAGATATCCAGGCTGGAAAAAAGGATGAGAGAGTTGGTCGAAGAGGACGCCCCGATAATCCGCGAGGAAGTCGCCCTGGACGATGCAAAGAAGTTATTCCAGGAGCGAGGTGATAGCGACAAGCTCCGCCTGCTGAGATACAGGGGAAAGGACTACCTCACTATCTACAAACTCCACGGCGTGCAAGACTACTTCCATGGGTACATGGTGCCATCCACCGGGTATCTTCGGACGTTTGCTCTAGAATTCTACACGGATGGTTTTTTGCTTCGCTTTCCGCGGAGGAGCGCTCCACGCGTTCTCCAGCCAATCCAGGAATACCCCCATCTGGTTTCCGTGTTCCGGCAGTATGGTGGATGGTTGAGACATATCGGTGTGCGGGACGTTGGATCGCTGAACGAGATTGTCGCGAAGGGACGCATAAAGGAGGTAGTCCTTGTCTCCGAGGCGCTTCATGCACAGCACATAGCGGAGATTGCTCTAGAGATAAACAGCAAGACGAAGGCCCGACTCGTCCTCATAGCAGGGCCGTCTTCGTCTGGCAAGACGACTTTTGCCCGCCGGCTGGCCGTGCAACTGAAAGCTATAGGTGCCATGCCTTTTCCATTGAGCCTGGACGATTATTTTCTGGATCGGGACAGAACCCCGCTGGGCGAGGATGGGAAGCCGGATTTCGAAGCTTTGAACGCCCTGGATTTAGATCTCTTGAACAGACAACTTCTGGACCTGATGAACGGGAAGGAAGTTCAGCTTCCAGTGTACAATTTCAAGACAGGGAAACGTGAAACTGGGGAGAAAGTGAAGCTCAGCCGTTCTCACATCATCATCGTCGAGGGGATTCATGGCCTGAACCCAGCGTTGATACCGATGATATCCGGCGAGCGAGTCTACCGGATCTATGTATCCGCCCTGACCCAGCTCAACCTGGATAGACACAATCGCGTTTCCACCACCGATACCAGACTCCTGCGCCGGATCGTGCGTGATGCGACCTACCGTGGCTATTCCGCTCAATCCACTATCGCCAGTTGGGAACGAGTCAGGCGTGGCGAGAAGAAGTATATTTTCCCGTACCAGGAGCACGCGGACGTGATGTTCAACTCTGCACTTGTGTACGAGCTATCCGCCATCAAATCGCTGGTCGAACCGCTGCTCCGCCAGGTTCCACCTGACTCTCAGGAATACGTGGAGGCAAAGCGCCTTCTGGCGTTTCTGGACTGGTTTCTCCCATGCGACTGCGTTCAAGAGGTGATTCCCAACGATTCGCTGTTGCGTGAGTTCATCGGCGGATCTATCCTGCGTGAGGTATTCGCCCCACATACATAGGCGGAATGCACATGCCCGCATGCCCTCCGGATGTGCGACGGCCGGAGGATTGACCTGCCGATCTGGTGTGGTTTTCCCTCCAGGGGATTTCGAAGCAGCTCAGGGCCCGGAAACGTTCCTGGGAGCGCTCACACTCGATACAGGGCTTGTGCTGTGGCTTGCCAAGGGTTGACAAAGCCTCCCGAAAGACAGGTTAATTCCCGGGGGCCCTATGGGCTCCCAGGAATTACTTCGTTTTCCCTCCGGCGTGTGGTTTTGACAAAGCCCCTTGCGTTCAGTACAATTTAATTCGGGCAGCAAGCCTGGGGATTTCGTT
>WFSD01000118.1 GCA_015486235.1 Anaerolineae bacterium | reverse complement strand
TTTCTGGAGAGCACCACATCAGGCGCTGCCACTTCTAGCTGAGCCACGGCGACTCTGGCCTTGGGGAAGCTAGAAATCTTCACGTCGGTGGTCAGAATCTCCCTCGCAGTCAGGTGGTCTACACTCATCTTGGCATTGTACATCTCGATGCCGAATTCCATCGGGTCCATTTCCAGAAATCTGCCAATTTCCTCGACAGCCAGACGGTCAGCCATGGTAGTGGTGGGTGATTTCAGGAGCATGGTATCGGAGAGGATAGCAGCCAGCATCGCCCCGCCAACGGCATGGGACGGCCTGACATTATGTGATTTATACTGCTCCCAGATCAACGTGTTCGTGCAACCCACCGGTCTGACGTAGGCAGTAACGGGATTGCCAGTCTCCAGACCGCCGAGCCTGTGATGATCTATGATCTCCAGTACCTCTGCCTCGTCAACGCCCTCCACTGCCTGCGCTCTTTCCGAGTGATCCACCAGGATAATTCGCCTCCTGGGCGGATTTATCAAATCGTGGCGGGTGATGATCCCCAGCGCTTTGCGATCATCGTCCACCACAATGGCGATGCCACTCCGATCGCTCATCAAATCAGATGTGAAATCTTTCAAGATGGTATCGGCGTCGGTAGTCAGCGGATTGGCTTCCACCATCCGGATGGCTGGAGTGCTCAGCCTCAGCAAGCGCCCTGCGACGTACGTGGTGTGGGGCGTGACAATAACCACGACTCCTTTCTCCTCCGCCATACGGAGCACCCGCTCAGACGGCTCCACATCACCCGTCACAATGAGGCAGCTGATACCGGCTTCTATGCTTGTCTCCTGTGCATCCTCCCGGTCCCCCGTTATCAGCACATCGCCTTTACGCAGGAACTGGAGCATTTTCTCTGGGGACATGGCGCCTATCATCGGCCTGCCTGTCACGAAAGCATCCATCTTTCCCACAAGCAGCCGCGCATCCATCGTCTTGACAATATCGGACACCCTGGGAGGATGATCCGCCAGCGTGAATTCTCTGAACTCCTGCAAAAAATTCCTGGCGATCTTCCTTTCAGTCACCAACCCTACCAGCCTGCCTTCACCATCCAATAAGGGAACATCTCGCACCCTGTGCGATATCATCAGGACGCCGACTTCATAAACCGTAGCTGTGTGGGGGGCTGATACCATATCCCTCACCATCGCGTCCCTGACCCTCCGATAAACGTGTCGGACGAGAGGAGGAAGCTTCAGGTCAAAATAAGAAAGCACAAATTTGGTCTCTGGATTCGGCTCTCCCAATCTCACACCCTGATACCTGTTCTTCCGATCGACGAGGTTTTTGAAATAAGCATAGGAAATAGCAGACGCTATGCTGTCAGTATCGGGATTCTTATGCCCCACGACGTATATGGCATCTTCCTCGAGACGCTCTTCAGGTATAACGTTATCTCCCAATGCTACCTCCTAGCCTGGGTACTCCAGATGCAAAAAGAGCCCACGGGGCCCCGGGCTCTCAGGATGGTTCCTCCCATCCCGCTTGATCCTTTCTTCCCCCAGAGGGAGGGAGATTTGCCAGAGTCCAATCTACACTCAAATCCTTGCACAGTGGGCAAGAATTTCAACTCGAAGGTGCTACCGAGGATCCCCAGCGTCAGCGGCACGAGCGCACAGGAATGTCCACTTGCGGGAAAATAGTTCTGGCGTCAGCCCCATGGGCCCAGACGTTCGGATACGTTTCGTGTCCGTCTGCCGTGACCCAGAAGAAATACTTGTTCAGAGGGTTGTTCGCCTCGCTGACATCGACATCGTTGAAATCCCAGACCCAGAAACTCAGTCCGTTCCGGACCACCACACTGGCGGTACCTGCCATGCCGCCACCTGGAGAGGAATCGGCATTGTTATTCAACCCCCAATGGAGCCGCAAGGTAGGGAGGTCCTCCACATCGCTCCCGACAGCCAGTCTCGTTCCGGCCTTGTACACAACAGCAGTGACGTTTACGAGCTTCGCTTTCTCTACCGGCAGGTTCCCATGAGGCCACACGATTTGTATCTCGGTATCCACGTTCCGAGGAAAAACGTGAACCAGGCCTGCCGGAGGCTCCGCCACAGGCAGGTAAGTCCTGGCGTCCTGAGCATGACTCCAGACATTGTGCCTGGTGGGAACGCCATCTACCGTGACGAAGAAATAGACTTTGTTGGATGGATTCATCGCTTCGCTCACGTCTACATCATCGAAGTCCCAAACGGTAAAACTCTTACCCTTCTCTGCTGTCATCCTGGGCGTGCCAATCTTGACAGGCTGCGCCGGATCGGCATTCAGCGCTTTCCACAGCCTGACTGTGGGTCTCCAGCTGCACGGAACCGGATCGTTTTCACTGTCCTGGAACAGGTAAGCCGTCACGTTGGCCAGGCTAGCCTCGCTTATCGGAGCGCCACCGTGAGGCCATACGATCTCTATCTTGGCCCAGACTGCTGTGGGCGTGGGCATAGACGTGGGCGTGGGCGTAGCTGTGGCCGTAGGCGTGGGTATGGCTGTGGCCGTAGGTGTGGGCGTGGCCGTAGGCGTGGCTGTGGGCGTGGCCGTAGGTGTGGGCGTGGCTGTGGGCGTAAGTGTAGGCGTGGCCGTAGGCGTGGCTGTGGGTGTAAGTGTAGGCGTGGCCGTAGGTGTGGGTGTGGCCGTAGGCGTGGCTGTAGGCGTGGCTGTGGGCGTAAGTGTAGACGTGGCCGTAGGTGTGGGCGTGGCCGTGGCTGTGGGCTGGGCAAGCGGACACAGGGAATCAGTGAAAACATCTACCTTGCCGGAAGCATAGGCCGCCACGAAGATCTCATTCGCTGGCCCGACAGCTATCCCTTGCCCCCCATCGTCTGCGCCCTGGTGCGCCAGCGGCAGGCTACCCAGGAACCTCCCGTCCGACCCGGAGAGCACGTACAGGCGATCCTTCTCGGCGTCCACAGCGAACAAGTGCCCTGTGTGGGCGTTATACGCCAGCGCATACGGCTTGCCCGGGAGACCATAGCGGTCTCGCACGCTTAGATCATCGGGGTTGACCACCAGCACCTTGTGCTCGAGCGGGTCTCCCAGAAAGAGCGTGTTGTCAGTGCCAACGACTATCCCGAAAAGCGAAGCCGCCAGCTTCTTCTCCTGAACCACCCCCTTATCGTCTATCACCGAAATAGTTCCGTCAATGTGGGTCACGTATGCTCTCCCATTTACCACCGCCACCTGAGCAGGGTTTGGGTGCGTGAGGATATCCGTCCTCAAGCTAAGGTTGTTCAACGGGATGGCGGACACGCTATTGCTGCCGAAATTCGCCACGTAAAGATTTTTCCTACCGACGGCCACACCCCACGGCAAATGCCCCACCGGTATACTCTTCTCGAAACGCAATGTGTACGTGTCGAAAACAGCCACCGAATCGGCGTCTCTCTGCGCCATGAAAATCCTTCTACCAGAAACAGCCACACTGTTGGCGTGACCCTCAGGTAAGGCATGGATGAGAGAAACCAGATACCCACTGCGATTCAAGACGGCAATTGCCCCCGCGTCAAACATAGAAACGAACACTCTGTTTCCATCGCTGGTGACTCCTTTGGGGTGTGCTCCCACCAACACATCGTTGACGTACCAGGGGAGACATTTATCGGGAATGAAAGATGGCTCCGGCAGAGCATCCACTGGCGTGTTCAGGCGTAGCATCTGGAGATATCCCCATCCTGGCTCAGCGTTCGCCGAGTAGCGGAGAAGAACCCAATCACCATCGTGATTTCGCCCGATCACAGGAAATGTCTGACCTTGATGCGCCAGCGAGACCACCTGATACTCGGTTCCCGGGCCTCTCCTGATATTGAGCCACGGTACTGCAACGGCAGCCTGAGGGGCTGCTGTCGGCGTGGGCAACGGCGTGTTCGTCAGCATCAGCGTTGGAGTAAGAGTGGGACGGCCCGTCGGCGTTGGAGTGGAAGTCTCTGCCGGGGATACTCCACCCGTACCCGTAGGTGTTGGGGACACTTCGCCCGTGCCAGTGGGTGTCGGCGTGCCGGTAGGAGATGGGGTGGGCGTGCAGGTCAGCGTGACGCTTGGCGACGGTGTGGGAACGGGTGTCGCAGTCGACGTAGCGCTCGGGCTCGGCGACGGCGTGAACGACGGCGCCTCAGTAGGAGTTGCTGTTTTAATCGGCGGCGCAGGCGTGCTGGTAGGGACTGTAGATGGACTTGGCGTGGCATTCGGTGTGCTGGCAAGGTGCGGAGCAGGATTGCCAATTCCTTCCAGCCAGATCATGTGTATCCACTCATCTCCATCACCATTGTCATCGAGAACCAGGTCCGAACCGGAAGGCATCCGATTCCTCAGGGAGAGATTGTCCAGCGGAAAAGTAGCCAACAAAAACCGATCGCTGCCAGTTTTCTGCACCGCCAGCACGTGCTCGTGTCCCAATTCGTCCGCATACTCGATCTTGAAAATATCGTGCCCATGATCCAGATACCATACCCTGAGCACATACGAGACATCGCCCCCGGCCGCAATCGGCTTCCTATTGCTGAATGCCCAATCATCTCGTACGTCAAAGTAGAGGTATCTCCCAGCAGTGCGTCTCACCTGGCGGCTGTACACTTGCCGCCTGGCCACCGCAGGGAGGTCGTTCTTCCATACCCTTGGAGCATCGTCGTTTGGGCCATCAATCCTGGAGATCCAGTGGTCCCAATCTCCTGGTTCGCCACCGTTCCAGCCCTGGCGCCCCCCGTCGTTAGGACTATACTCCGAATCACGCAGAACTATCCAGGCGTGCTTCCCCTGTGACGGCCCTTTGCCAAAGTTCTCCACCATGAACCTGGTGAAGTTCGGAAAATCGTTGGGCGGCCTGCTGATTTCCGGGATGTATGGCAGCCAGCTCCATGGTGCGGACTGGACGTCGACGAAATCTGCCTGGTGGGCCATCGCGGAAAGCATCATCCAATAGAAAGTTTCTCTGCTCAGCTCTCTGTCCCCGCCGGGATATCGTTTCGGTTCGAAAGCAATAGGTATCCTGTTCTCGAAATCTTTCGCCACCTGGATCATCCCATTACCTATGTGGGTGGTCTTGTATCCATAGGCTGCAGGGGAGTCGGCATCCAGCCCGTCGTCCTTGTATCCTACCGGAGGAAAGAAATCAAGGCCCATAGCCACGAATGTTCTGCGCCACGGCCACTTGGAAGCAGCCTGCTGATTGTACAAAGGCTTCCTGGGAAAAGCCCGCCGGTAGGTTCCGGTGATATGCTTTAGAAATGCGGCATATTCATCGTCGCTGACATAGCTGCCCAGGTTTTCCAGCGGGACGCATCCGTGCATCCTCCAGGCGGGTGCAGCGATGGTCTCTTCATTGTACCCTCCCGCAATCGCCACTGCCGTTATCTGATCGATGTAGCCTTCCTCCCTCAGATGATCCGCAAGGGCTCCAATAGCCTGATCCAGAGCATTGACGTAGGCCGGGTTGTTGTAGGCAGGTGCTTCCATCGGGATTTCACACTTTCCACCAGGCCCGTCGGTTATGTCGTACCCCTTGTCCGGACCCAGCCAGGCAGGCGCCAGGTTCTCCACGTATGTGCCACTCTTGCCAGGAGGAGGGTTTACCTGGCTATAGATCGCCAGGGTTAGGTAAACGGGCTTTGGAATTTCCTGACCTAGCACATTCACTTTCATGTGCCGGGCACTTTCCATGTATCGGTCGAGCTTGGTCCAATCGAACTTTCCCGGACCTACGTGTACATCTTTCCACTGAATGCGTATGTGCCCGCCGACCGGGCCGTACTCAGGGTTGGTCGTACCATAATCCGTCCCGCCAGATTGGAACCAATCGTCTCTGGCATAGATGATCGGAACTGGCGTGGGATATCCCGGTGGGATCACTGCTGGGACCACAGGTGTTGACGTGGCTTTCGCAGGAGTAGGCGGTGGAGGAGTCGGATGCACTGCTTTCCGCCATACGAGCCACCCGGCGGTCACGGCAAGCGCAACCAGTATAATAATGGTAGTGGCAATCCATATTTTCAAGAGCTTCTTCAGAAAACTATTCATTCTTACCCTGCCTTAAAAATAAAAGAGGCAGCGCCAGTATACCGACCTCGCGTCTGACTCACGGAATCCCTGAAGTAGCACCATCTTTCCAGCAAATTTCTGATCATGCCGTTTTCCGGAAGGCCCTACCACCTGGTCTCTCCACAAACAAACCCCCGTCAGAGCCCTTGGGGAACCACACACCACACCTTGTTACGCCAAAAACCCGACAAATACAATTTTCCTCGCTCTGAAGCTACCCCAAAGCACATCCGCCACCCGACAAATGCTCTCTGGAGATAATTCTTTTTCAATTTTATCACATGCCATTGGATAGGTAAAGGCGCAATCCTACGGAGCGGCAAAACAACCGGACAGCGTCTATCCCCAAAACGATGCCCTCCGGTTACTATCGCGAGCATCTCCTCTTCGTTGCCGATGAAACTTGTTTGGGGCTGCTAATTCCGCCCTGCCAATATTGACAGCACAGGGCATGCGATGCTAGAATTTGAAGCAAATGGGCCGTTAGCTCAATTGGCAGAGCTGCTGCCTTTTAAGCAGAGGGTTGCAGGTTCGAGTCCTGCACGGCCCACAGGAAAGCCCGGCAGAAAGATGCTGGGCTTTTGTCGTTTTCCAGCAAGGGCGGTAGAAGCGCACTCAAGCATGGAGCCGACCTGTGTACAGACCAGCACGATAGCTTCTAGAACCTCTCCTATACAACAGAAGCGTAAGCCTCCAAATGCATGCGTGCGATCCTATCCCAGGAGAATGAATCTGCCAACTTTCTCGCTCCGTCCGACAGTCGCCTGCGGGCCTCGGGCGATCGGCATATCTCTTCCACAGCATTTGCCGCCGCTTCAGCATCGCCACGAGGAACCAGAAACACGTTCTCCCCATGCACCAACTCTCGGTAAGGAACCTCTGGATAAGTAGTCACCACCGGCAGGCCATGCGCCAGCGTTGCCATGAAGCTCCCACGCCGGAAAGACACCCCGTCTTGGTAGGGCATGAGCGCCACATCCGAAGCCAGCAGCCACGCGGAGACCTGATCAGAAGGGAGAAAACCAGTCCATCTGACAAGGCCGCTGACTCCTGTATCTTCCATCATTTCTTCCACACGGCGGACAGAATCCACATTCGTCGGATCGCTGGAACCGACCTTGCCACCAAGCATCAACAGCCTGACGTTGTGCCTTTCCTCTGACAGCTTCACGAGAGTTTTCACAAGGACCTCTCCGCCCTTGCTGGCATTCAGAAATCCAAAATAGACCAGCAAACACTCATCACCGGAGTAGCCATGCGAAGCACGCCATACATCTCTTTGAAATCCCGCTGGCGGAGCAGGGAAGATATTACTGCCGATCGGTATCTCGAAAACCCTGGCTCCAGGGAGCGCCGACGTAAGACGCCGATAATCCGCTGGATTGGTAGTCACCGAAACGTCGCTGCTCCGCGCGAGCTCCAGGACAGCCTGCCAGCGGATTGGCCCTGCTTTAGGGAAGAGGTACGGCACCAGAAGGTCGTGATACGTAACCGCGAGTGCTGGAGACCTCGCCGTGAAGCGGAGCCACCGAGGGAGCAAGTGAATCGAGGGGTGCATTCCGTAAGCGGCTGTCTGGTACTGAATGTGAACCACGTCTGGAGAGAGACTCCGAACCAATGATGAAACGTGCCACAAAGTGCTCCACCGCCAGCGGCCCGGCAGGCGATGCACCTTCACTCTCCTGTTTTCATCCCTCTGTTCTGCCCCGCGTGTGAACACATGAACTTCTGAACCGAAAGCACTGAGGGCCAGCGCGAGTTCCCTCGTATAGTCTCCAACACCACCCTGCATCGGCGAGTACTCGCCGGTTATCAACAACACCCTCATGCCCGCTGCCCCCCGGCCCTCAACCCTGACTTCAGAACCTCCAGATATTCCTTGATCCTGGCAGACCGCAGAGGACGTTTGTGTCCCAGGAGCCATTTTGCCCCTTCTTCAGCTATCTGCCACCCGAAAGTCGCCAGCAGGAAGAGCCGCAGTGCCTCCGCCATGACCTTTCCGTGGTACTTCCGGGCATACAGCACCTTGCTGGTGTAGAAATGTATGTGGCGAGCTGCCACCACCTGACCACTGGATCGCCCCTCGTGGTGGATGATCATCGCCTGCGGCAGGTAAACGATCTTCCACCCCGCCGATTTCGCCCTGCGGCACCAGTCCAATTCCTCAGAGTACATGAAAAACCGCTCGTCGAAACCACCCACTTTCTCAATGGCCTCACGGCGTACCATCAGCGCAGCCCCAACGAGCCAGTCCACCTCCTGCTCTACATCGTCCGGCGTGTCTGCCATGTAGAACCTACTCAGGATGGCATGTCGGGGGAACCATTGCTGAAGCAAGGTGCTCTCCAAGAATAGAGTAGCAGCGGTGGGAAAGCGGCGGCGGGATGGCTGGATAAGCCTATTGGGATAGCGGAGCTGCGGGCCAACCGCCCCAACCTCCGGATGGGAGTCCAGGTACCTCACCATCACCCTCAGAGCGTCGTCCGCTACCTCTGTATCCGGATTCAGGAAAAGGACGTAGCGACCGTGGGCTAACGCCAGCGCCTGATTGTTCCCTCTGGTGAAACCCTCATTCCTGGCGTTTTCCACGAGCCTGACCAGAGGAAACTCCGACCTGACCATCTCGGCACTTCCGTCAGACGAGGCATTGTCCACCACGATTACCTCAACTGTGTTGGGAACGGAAGCAATAGGGGAAGCGTAAATCGAGGTCAGGGAGCGCCGGAGCAAATCGCGGACGTTCCAGTTCACGATGCAGATGGAGAGATAGGGGGCAGGTGCTCCCATGGCACCTCATACCTCCCGTGCCACCGAGTAATCCGCCAGCTCCAGGAGCGCATCCCGATAAATATTGTCCGGCAGTACTCCCAGCGCCTCTTTGGCTTTCTGTACCATCTCCACAGCTTCTTTGTAAGCGGCGTCAATAGCATCGGACTCGGCCACGCGTTTCACCAATTCGGCCACGGCTGTGTTACGCTCCTCGCCAGTGATGGAAAGGATGCGGGTGACCTCCTTTTCGTTAGCTGGATCCTGGTGTATGTAGTAATAAGCGGGAAGAGTCACGACACCCTCCCGGAGGTCGTTGCCCACAGGCTTGCCAAGTTTTTTCTCGTCTCCGATGAAATCCAGGATATCATCCATGCTCTGGAAAGCCATCCCCAGGTAACGCCCATATCGCTCCAGCGCCTGGATCCCTTCTTCCGGCGCCCGGCTGAGGATGGCACCGGACTGGGTGGCAAGGGTGAAGAGGCTGGCGGTCTTGGCGTAGATGCGTCGGTAGTACGACTCTTTCGGCTGGTCCCATCGGTTCTGCGAAAGCCCCTGCCGCAACTCCCCATCGCAGATGGTCATCAGGGTATCTGCGAACATTCTGACGATCCGGATGTTGTTCGTCTCTGCCGCCAGCGCCGCCGACCGAGCGAAAACATAATCTCCGGCCAGGACGATCATGCCTTTGTCTTTCCACAGTGCGGTCAGTGTGGGAAATCCACGCCGCATCGTAGCTTCGTCTATCAAGTCGTCGTGGATCAGGGTCGCTGTATGCAGGGTTTCAACAGCCGCTCCCATGGCTATGAGCTTGTCCAAGTCCGGATTCTGGTAGAATTTTGACGAGAGTACCACCAGGGTAGGGCGCAAACGTTTCCCACCGCTGCTAACCAGCTTCAGGAAAGCCATCGCCAGAGGACCATACGCATCCTCGGCAGCGCGGTACATCTTCTCCTCTATGAGCTTCAATTCATAAGATACCAAAGAAGTGGCTTGCAGTTTCGACAAAAGTATCTCCCGCTTTCCGCCCTTCTTCGAGGGCTTGTTTTGTGAAAAAACGCTCTCACTGCAGAACACACTACAGCGAATCAACAAACGGGCGAATCAGCGAAACGGCTCGCTCAAGGGAAGTCTAATCGCTGATTCGCTGGATTCGCCGATTCGCTGGTTTTGAGCCTCTGCGTTCTCGGCGCTGCACATTACTGACGCTGCTGCAGTTTTCGGAACAGCCTCAGCGCGTTGGCTGTAGTGGCCGATGCCACCTCCTCCACCGACACCTCTTTCAGTCGCGAGATCGCCTCGGCGGTCAAGGCCATGTATGCCGGTTCATTCCGTTCCCCCCGGTGAGGATGTGGCGTCAAAAACGGGGCGTCGGTCTCCAGAACAACCCACTCCAGGGGAAGCTCACGGACCATTTCGTGCACCTGACGGGCGTTCTTAAACGTCACTACACCGCCCAGCCCCAGGAAGAACCCCAATTCATGGATTTCCGATGCCCATTCCATGCTTAGATTGAAAGCGTGCCACACTCCCGGCGGGTCCGGCACACCTCCGCCCTCGACCCACGATCGCAGTAGCGCCAGCAGGTCCTCCTCCGACTCCCGGTTGTGGAGTATCACAGGCAACCCAAGCTCCGCAGCGACGGCAAGCTGGGCTTCCAGTACCCTCCGTTGGATCTCCCTGGGCGTCATGTCCCGATAATAGTCCAGTCCAATCTCGCCGATGGCAACGACCCTGGGTCGTCGTGCCATCTCCCGCATCCGGCTCCACGTGCCCTCGTTGCACTCCTGGCAGTCGTTGGGATGGACTCCCACGGCCGCGTACACCTCCGGGTGAGCATCGGACAGGGCTAGCACCCGCTCGGCACCCTCCAGGTCTATGGACGGGTCGACAATGGCTCTGATTCCCACTTCTTCTGCCCGCTGGATCACTTCGTCGCGATCCTCGTCGAACCAGGATAAGTCCAGGTGGCAGTGAGTGTCTATCAACATCTTCGCTCCAGTAATCCATTGGAGAACAGCGTGCCAGCCCCAATGGACGGCTAACTCTCTTTCAGCCCTGCGATCCGCAAACCTTCCTCCAGAATCGCCTGCACCAGATCCTCTCTTGTAGTCTCGGTGTAAACCCGGATTATCGGCTCGGTGC
>WFSD01000117.1 GCA_015486235.1 Anaerolineae bacterium | reverse complement strand
GAGCCAGACGGCTCGCCCTACAAAACTTGACGCCGCGGTGGCGCTTGCGGCAGCGGAAACGGTTCAAGAAAGCCATTCCGACGCGATTCGCCGATTCTCCCACGATGTAGCTGTGCCCGTAGCGCCCCTCTTCCCTCTCCCCTGAATGGGAGAGGGAAGAGGGGGAGGCCGCCGCAGGCGGCCGGGGTGATGGGCGAGGGCAAAGGGCAGTCCCAGCCTCCTTGCCCAGGCGAACTCATCCCACTACTTCTGAGTGCTACCAATGAATCCGGTACTTGAGGCGCCAGACAGCAAGGGATTAGGGAACAGGGGCTAGGGTGTGAAGAACGTCCCGCCGCTCCGGGAAGCCTTCCGCTGTACCCTGTACCCTGTCCCCTGGCACCTGTTTCATGGCGTTAGCCCGCCCTGAGAGCCGGATTCATCCGGTGGAGGCCAAAAAATACAACACCCCCTGGCCGGCTCTGTGACAATCTCCTTTTGTCAGGATAATTTGTAAATCTGCAACAGGTCGCCCCCGAATCCGGAGCGATTTCTTGACACAGAAACCTGACGTAACAGTCATCATCGTCAATTGGAACACGAAAGAATATCTGCGGGCTTGCCTGCGCAGCCTGCCAGGTGGAGCCAGCGGCCTGTCGTTGCAGGTCGTCGTAGTGGACAACGCGTCCGGCGACGGCAGCACCGAGATGGTAAGGCTGGATTTCCCTGACGTAGAGGTTCTCGAGAGCAAAGAGAACTTAGGCTTTGCCCGCGGCAACAACCTGGCACTTGCCAGGGCCCGCGGCCGGTATGTGTTCCTGCTAAACCCAGACACCGAGCTCACACCCGGAGCGCTGGCGGAGATGGTGGAATACATGGAAGCACATCCAGAGACGGGCGTGGTGGGCCCACGCCTGAACCTCCCGCGCGGTGGCATCCAGGGCGGCGCGGCAGGGTACGATCCATCTCCCTCGACAGTGTTCAACTACAGCACTTTCCTCTATTCCATTTTCCCGGGGAGGCTACGGGGACTATGGCTGCCGAAGTCCATGTACCTGGGGGATGGGCCTGTGGAGGCGGACTGGGTTTCCGGAGCAGCCATGCTTGTCCGCATGGAGGCAGTGAAGCAAGTCGGCCCGATGGATGGCTCGCTCTTCATGTACGCCGAGGACGTGGAATGGTGCCGGCGCATCCGACGTGCAGGATGGCGTGTCATGGTACTCCCCTCCGTTGGCGTACTCCACCACGTGGGACGGAGCTCCGTCCAGAGGGAGGCGGATTTCTACAGCCAGTACGTGGATAGCTGGGACCACTACTATCGAGAGCAATACGGGTGGTTCGACCGCTTCTTGCTCCACCTGTTCGGAGCGTTCGGCTTTTTCGTCCGATTTCTATGGTACGCCATCATGAACATGCTGCACCCCAGCCCCACCTACCGCGAACTCAGAAACCGTTGGCGTGTGATCGTGAAATCCAGCGCCAGACGCCTCCTGGCGCTGTTCATGGAGGTTCCCGGCAATCAGGTGGTGATGCGCCTGACCAAGAACACCGTCTCCCTCTCCGCCAAGTCGGTGCTGCGGGCGTTCACCGGCCTGGTGCTGAGCATTTACGTGGCAAGAGTCTTTGGCGCCAGAGGGATGGGCCAGTTCGCCATCCTGCTGGCTTTCATCAACATCTTCCAGATACTTTCGGAATTCGGGATACCGAGACTGGTCACGCGGGAGCTGGCGCGGAGACCAGAGGAGACCGGACAGTACCTCTGGTCATCTCTTATCGTGATGCTTGCTTTCTCCACCATCGGGATGGTGCTCCTGATACTCACCGCCCGCCTGTTCCACTATCCACCGGATACGCAGCGTATATTGGCCTGGAGCACTTTCACTCTGCCTGGATACATACTCTTCGCAGCTGCGGGCTCGGTGGTACAGGCCAGAGAACGAATGGAATTCATCACATTGGCGGAAGGCCTGAGCGCCGCTACCCAGCTAACATTGGCGGTCTTGCTCTTTAAGCCTGGCGCTGACATCCTGGCGCTAGCCTGGGTGAAGGATGCGGGATTCGCCGTCCTGGGTCTGACCATGCTCGGAGTGGTAATAGCCCAGGGGAAGCTGGGGAGTTTCCGATGGGGATGGGGCTTCTCATGGCGGATGGTGCGGGAGAGCACGGACATCTTCGTGATGAATTTCCTCAGCGCCATCCTATTCCGACTGGATGTGTTGACCCTGTCGCTGTTGGTCGGAGAATGGGCCACCGGCATCTACAACGCCGCCTACCAGGTCGTGAAACTGCTGATCATGTTCAGCCAGAGTTTCGCCGACGCCATTTTCCCGATCCTATCCCGCTACTTCAAGGAGTCGAAAGCTCGATTCGCCCAGGCGCTCCGCCAGACGACGGCAGTGAGTGTTGGCGTCGGCCTGCTGGCGTCCATAGCCGTGGCAGCCGTGGCTGCCCCCCTGATCCACATCCTTTACGGCAAGCCGGAGTACGCGGCATCGGTAGGGCTGCTGCGAATACTCGTGTGGGCGTTCGTGCCGTACCTGGTGTTCATCATCTTCCTGAGGGCCCTGGTAGCGGCAGATTCCCAGGAAAAAGCACGCCAGGCTGTGGTTTTCCAGGTGATAGCCTCCGCTGCCTACCTGGGCGCGCTGACCTGGCTTGCAGGGGCCACAGGGACAGCCATCGGCATCGTCCTCTCCTTCGCCACCGGCGCAGCCCTCAACGCTTTCGAAATGGTGCGAATCGGGGTAAAATTCTGGTAGCTGTTCAAGTCTGGGCTTTTGACAAAGCGGGAACGGAGCTTTCTGGGGCTTCACGCCTGGCACATGACTGGGAAGAAAGGGGACATCTTGTAGTTGGGCTTCCACGAGATGTATCACCCCTTGTTTTCTGCCTTCAAGGCGAAAAACTCAGCCTGGCAGGGCAGCCAGATTGTCAAAAGTCCAATTCAAGTGGATTGGCTGCGGTGAGATTCCGACAGACCGGACGGGGAACGATGCTCACCGCCGGGGACGCAAAGATTTAAAACCAGCGAATCGGCGATGAGACTTACCTCAAGAGATCCGTTCCGCTGATTCGCCCTTTCGCTGATTCGTTATGGGGAGCTTTGCGGTGAGATAGCATCCTGCTGGAGCAGACGCTATGGACTTGATTCGTTCGCAGGTGGACAGGCTCGTACAACGGCTCAAGCACAATCCTGAATACCGGATAGACCCGGCCATCCCCACGCGCTCACTGCTGGCGATACTTTTCTCCCGCGGGATGAGCCTACTCCGGGG
>WFSD01000116.1 GCA_015486235.1 Anaerolineae bacterium | reverse complement strand
TCGAAGCAAATCAAGGCCCGAAAACGCCCTTGGGAGCCCTGACACTCGATACACGGTTTGTGCTGTGGCTTGCCAGGGGTTGGCGAAAGCCTCCTGAAAGGCAGGCTAATTTCTGGGGGCCCGTAGGGCCCCCAGAAATTACTTCGTTTTCCCGCTTACGCCTAGAACCTGTCCACTGGACGTACTTATGATATCATACCGCTGTAGCAAGGTCAAAGGTATGAACAGGCGGGATTTCGAAGCAAATCAAGGCCTGGGAACGCTCCTGGGAGGCCTCACACTCGATACAGAGCTCGTGCTGTGGCTTGCCAGGGGTTGACGAGAACCTCCCGAAAGGCAGGTTAATTTCTGGGGGCCCGTAGGGCCCCCAGAAATTACTTCGTTTTCGCTAGGCGGGAGAACTAAGCAATTCCTGAGAATGGAAACTTTGGTGAGGGGAATGGCGGATCAGGGCGGCTTCGATTCGTATGCAGGAGCGTTGGCGGATATGCAGAGGGTCATGTCGGGATTTGTGCGTGAGGTGCCTTTGGACCATCTGCCACACACCATCGGCGGGGCCGACGTGCATTATCGGTTTGGGAAGGCAGTAGCCGCTATGGCGGTGCTGGGGTTCCCCGATATGCAGCAAGTGACAGAAGTTTCCGTGGAAGTTCCGATGCCCTGGCCGTACGTCCCAGGTCTTCTGTCGCTGCGTGAGCTTCCTCCGCTGCTGGCTGCGTGGGCTGCCCTGCCGACACGCCCGGATGTGCTCCTGTGCGATGCCCACGGGCGTGCTCATCCCAGGCGCTTTGGTCTGGCGAGCCACTTTGGTTTGATGGTTCCTATCCCGGTGATCGGGTGCGCAAAGCGCAAGCTGATCGGAGAGTACGTCGAGCCGGGTAGGAATCGGGGGGATTTTTCCTGGCTTCTGGATAGTGACGAACGGGTTGGAGCCGCTGTGCGGACGCAAACTGGAATCCGGCCAGTTTACGTGAGTGTCGGCAATAGGATTACTCTGCCGGAGGCGGTATATCTGGTGGTGAAGTCGGCTACACGCTATCGGCTGCCGGAACCGCTCCGGCGGGCACATGCGCTGGCATCCTCGCATCACTGAAACGGGTCGTGGGTTTGCCAGTAGCCGTCGTGAGTGGAAGGGCGGGACAATCCATCCGCCTGGCCCGTGGCGATGCTTCCTTTGGGCGGACTGACAATTGGCTTGTACGGTCTATTTCAAAGCAAGTCGGCCAGGCTGCCCAGCACGAAATCGGGCGAGCCTTTCTCGGCGTCGCCAGGCAGACACTTGCCGGAACATACCAGAACCCCGATGATGCCCAGTTTCTGGGCGCCAGTCACGTCTATTTCAATATCGTCTCCCAGCATGGCAGTTTTGGATGGAGGCAGTCCCAGGTCTCTCAGGGCGGCATTGAAGAACAGTGGATTTGGCTTTCCTGTGACCACGGCTTCCTGCCCGCTGGCATACTCCAGCGCTGTCACGAACGGCCCCGCATCCAGGGCCAGGCCATCCTTGCGTTTCCAGTACCGGTTTTTTTGGAGTGCCACCAGGCGAGCGCCAGACATGAGTGCTCGGAAAGCTTTGTTGAGCACATTGAAATCCCAGGCTTCCCCCAAATCTCCCACGACAACGAAGTCGGGGGAGACCTCATCCATTGGGATACCCTCGAATTCGCTGGCAGCGTCTTCTGTCAGCACAGGCATGTAACTCGACGCTTTTTGGGACTCCAGGTATCCCACGGCAGCGCTAACGGTAGAGAATATTTCTTCCTCGGACACGTCGAATCCCATCCTCTTTAATTTCTGCCAAAGGGAGTGGCGGCTTTTCATGCTCGTATTGGTTACCAGGCGAAACGGTATTCTTTCTTTGCTCAGCATCCGCAGAGCCTCCGGAGCGCCTGGTATTGGTTCAGTATCATTGTAGAGAACCCCGTCCACGTCTATCAGCAATCCCTTAATCTGTGAGAGAAGCTCGTGCATTGCAACCTCCTCTATTCGTCAGGTGTTCTGGCATCAAGGATAGCACAACGGCGCAACGCAGGCAAAGGAAGATTGCGATTTGAAGTAGCCCTTGGGTAGCCGAGTACCGGGCTGGATTTCAAAGCAAATCGAAAGCCCAAAGCCATTTCAGGGGTCTCCTTGGGGCATCTGGGACAGGCCGTGGTTTGTCGTTGCAGGCCCCCAGGAATTACTTCGTTTTCAGGGCTGTCACGATATGACAGAAAAGCGGCCTTGGGGTAAAATGGGACGGCAATGGGTGGCCCAGGCAGAACCGGATTGGAAGCGATGCGGCATGGAGGCCGCGGTTGATCGTGGCGCTGTGCGACATCAGACAGGAGGCGAAAATGCTGGTAAGAGATTATCGGGATGTGCATGCTCAGGAAACAGGGCTGGACGGTGTTACGGTGAGGTGGGTTATCAGTGTGCCGGAGGGAGCACCTAATTTTGCCATGAGGGTGTTCGAGGTACAGCCGGGAGCGGTTACTCCTCACCATCAACATCCGTGGGAGCACGAGGTTTTCGTAGTGGCAGGCACGGGTGAGGCGTTAGGGGAGGATGGCGTTCACCCTCTATCGCCTGGCACTACAGTTTTCGTCCCGCCAATGGAGAAACATCAGTTCCGGAATACCGGCGACGAGGTGCTCCGTTTCATCTGCGTGATTCCTACGGTTCCGGAGGCACTTCCGCAATGAAAGAGATATCCGCTCAGGTAAGCCTGTATCCTCTCCGGCAGGAGGACTTGCTTCCGCAAATCAGGAGAGCGTGGGAGATATTTCAGGAAAGCGGCTTAAGGGTCCAGAAAGGTAGCATGAGCACGGTGATCTGGGGGGAGACGGATGAGGTATTCTCGGCGCTCCGGGATGTGTTTGCCGAGGCTGGAGAGCAGGGAGACGCGGTGATGGTGGTCACCTTCTCCAACGCATGTCCCAGGCCTGAGGAAGATGGGCAGGGGTGATGTCCGGGTGCTCCTCGTGCTTCCCGACGTGCGCGAGCGGTCGCTTCTTATGGCAGAGCTGGAATTCCGGGGGGTTGAGGTCGCCGCGGAGGCGGAGGCGCCATTGGCGCTGAAGCGGGCAGTTTGGGAGGATATCTCACCGCAGGCAATCGTGTGGGATTCCGGGCTGGGCCCGCCAGGGCCTGCTGAAAGGGAGGCCTTTCGTGGTCTTGCTCCGCAGGCGAGGTTCATCGTCGTCGGCAGAGCATCTGTACAGGTCGAGGAGGAGCGGTGGCCTGAGGGAAGCATTTTCGTCAAGCGACCGGTATCGGTGGGAGAACTGGCGGATGTGGTGATGGAAGCGACGCACCCTCGAGACGCATCGGGTATCAGGGAAGAGGAGGTATGAGCGACAAGGGCAAACGCGGCGTATTTACTTTGGCGTTTCGTGAAAAGAGGT
>WFSD01000115.1 GCA_015486235.1 Anaerolineae bacterium | reverse complement strand
GGAAATACTCTCGGAACTGCTTCGCAAGATGGGGTTCGATGCCGATGTAACGCCGATTCAGGAAGAAGACCTGGCGTCCGAGGGGAAAACCCACCTCGTCTTGAACATCACGGGGAAGGGGGACGACACAGACCTGTCCCACCTGATCGGACGAAGGGGAGAAATTCTGAGTTCTCTCCAGTACTTGCTACGGATGATGGTGAGTCACAGGCTCAAGCGGTGGGCAGACCTGGCGGTGGATGTAAACGGCTATCGCTCTCACAGGGAGAGGTCTCTGATCAAGCTGGCCCACAGGGTGGCAGATCAGGTGGCCCAGAGCGGACACGGCATGGCTCTGGAGGCTATGCCGTCGAGAGAACGCCGGATAATCCATCTGGCGCTGCATGACCACCCGGACGTGACCACTCGGAGCATTGGCGAGGGGGAACATCGGCGGGTGACCGTGGTGCCGAAACAGTAGCACATCTGAGTCCACTACTCCGATGATTTGGTGGACAAGACGCGTCCGCATGAACATCGTTCTGGTGCTCATGTGGACGCCCGTCACTTCTGAGAGACAGTATCGCTTCCACAGTCGTGGTTGATCAAGCTCTTTTACGAACCCCGGGGTTCTGCATCAAGGAGGATGATAGTTTGTCAATCGGCGACGTCGAATGGGCAGCATGTACACCGGTGCCCGTGAACCCTGACGCTTTTAACGAGGGTTGTGTGCTGCCTTACGGATTGACTGCAGGCCATGTTCGTCGGGCTATGGAAGACTTCGTGGAGTTCCTGGATTTCGTCAACAGGCAACTACATTCAAAAGGTTTCCCGCGACTGGAAAGCTTTTTGATGCCTGCCAATTTCAGCAGCATAGTCGGCGAATTCATGGTTCTGAGGATACCGGAGCATTGCCCCACACTCGTGAAGAATAGATACCACAATGGGCATCCAGACCTCATACCGAGAGGTCGTTTCCCCGGAGATGCAGTACAGTATGCTCACGAGGGCATCGAGATCAAAGGATCTCATCGACCCAGTGGATGGCAGGGACACAACCCCGAATCCATCTGGCTGATGGTCTTTCATTTCGACAGCAACACTCCCCGTGACAAAGAACGTGGGGGCGGTCCCAAGCCGTTTCGTTTCAAAGCCGTGTACGTGGCGCAACTTGAAAGGAACGACTGGACCTTTTCCGGGCGTTCTATCACGAGCCGGCGGACGATAACCGCAAGTGTGAACCGCCTGGGCTTGAAGAAGATGAAATCCAACTGGCTTTACAGGGACTTCTAGAGAAAGGCCAGCTCCATTTGCCTTGGCGCCCCCGGCACTCGTGCGAGAGCCGGTATCGCATCAATGCTCATTCTGTAGTACTCCTCGAGCCGCTCAATGCCGATTGCATGGTATCCAATGGCCTCTGCTGCCGCAATCGTAGAGCCAGACCCCATGAATGGATCAAGGACTATGCCTTCTCCAAGAGGCAGGGAGGCGTAGACGATCTCGCGTAAGAAAGATTGGGGCTTCAAGCTAGGATGATTAGCAATCTGCCGTTCTTTCTGGGACGTTCTTTCACTTTCGATGACATCTTCGAAAGGTCTGCCATCTGGTTTACGCCGAAGCCCTCCCGTCTGGAATCTTCTGAGACACTCGCCGACGGTCATACCGCTCGGAGGTGGCTTCCGAAAGAGTCCCCACGGTTCGTAACACCCGCGTGGCATCGTGCAAACCTGTGGAAACTCCTTTTCCGCATTCTTGGGTCTATCCCCGCCTCTCAGCGTCCTCACCAGCCTTATGAGCTGGCCGCGGAACTCGAAGCCTGCCTCTACTACAGCGGAGAACACCAACTGTGAGAGGTAGACATTGGAAGCAAGGAAGAGGTGTCCACCGGGATGCAACACCCTCAAGGCCAACGCGGCCCATTCGCGGAAATAACGCCGAATCGTCTCGCGCTCTCTGGGACTCAGCGCTGTGAACCGGGGCAACGGAGAGCGCTTGTGTCCATCAAAGGAAGGCGGAATCCGCCAGACGCCGCCGTTGCCGTTTGCCCGCTTCTCCAGTTGTGCAGGCTCATACTCTTTCACACCGTAAGGAGGGTCCGTCACGATCGCGTGGATACTTTCCCCTGGCACCCTGCTCATCCACTCAAGACAGTCCGCATGGATCACCAGAGAATTCGTGAACGAGTGAGCCTCGTAGTCGAGGGCGTAAGTCCGCCGGAATTCGTCAGCAGTCATGATGGTCTCTTCCTCTACTCGTGAATGGCCTCCCCAAGCTGATAGACGGGGCCGAGTTCCCCGACAATTTCTTCAACCCTCTTCCTCTCGCTCTCGCTGGACGTCAGTAACGCTTGAAAATCCGTGAGACTGAGTAAGACTGCTTGAGGCACGTTCCGGCGTTTGATGACGTACTGGGTGTGATTTTGAATCACATCGTCGAGCAGACGTCCAAAGTTGTTCTGAGCCTCGGTTGATGGGATCATCCTGGTCACCATAATCAACCTCCATCGGGCAGACAATTAGCCAATTTAGCTAAATTATACCATGTCGCTGCTGTCTTGGCAAGCACAATTACATGGAGGGAGAGCGAAGCAATTCCTGGGGGTCCTACGGGCCACCAGGAACCCCCAGAACCGTTATCGCTCTACATCAACCCCAACGGCAAGTAGCGGATCGCTTCAGAAGCGTCGAGAATGCCCATGAAGCGATTTCGTGCTTTCGATTTGCTTGGTGGTGCTCAAAAGCGGTGGGATAGCGCTGTTTTTGCCCTCTCCTACCTCAGGGCGAGGACAAGCCTCGCCCCCTACGAATTTGCCGCGGGCTGCGTTGTAGGTCGGGCCGTCTGGCCCGACCAGGCGAGCCAGACGGCTCGCCCTACAATTCCCTCCAAAGTCCATCACACTGCTTTTGAGCGCTACCATTTGCTTCGAAAGCCTCTTGGAACTCTTGAATTGAGCGTGTGCTTTCCCTTTACGACCGGTGTCTGACCATTTCGTACGCCCGCGCGGTTTCCAGCGCCGCTTTCTTCCACGAAAACTGGGCCGCCTGCACCAGCGCTGCCTGCGCCAGTTTCGACCGCCATTCCTCGTCCTCGCTCATGCGCTCCATGGCCCGGCTCCACGCGGAGGTGTCATCAGGCGGCAGGAGCACGCCAGCGTCCCCCACCACCTCAGGCAGCGAGCTGGCGTCCGATGCCAGAACTGCCGTCCCGCACGCCATCGCCTCCAGCACCGGCAAGCCAAAACCCTCGTAGCGTGAGGGGAACGCAAATGCCAGCGCCGCAGAGTAGAGCGCAGGCTTGCCCTCCTCCGCGACCCACCCCGGAAACACGACACCGTCTCTTATCCCAAGTTCCTCCGCTTGCCGACGAGGGTCCGGCGCAAAGTCGGAATCTGCTTCCGGGAGTTTTCCCGCAACGACCAGCGGAACAGGGCTCTGCGATCCCTCGGCATATGCCTTCCATGCCGCCAGGAGTGTCCCCACGTTCTTCCGGATGTCGAAACCGCCCAGGTAGAGGAAGAATCGGTCGGGGAGCCCGTATTTCGACCGGACGCTCCGGAGGGCGGCTTCGTCCCGCACGGGCCGATAGCGGGGAGACGCCGCGAGCCACACGCGCCGGACTCTTTCCGG
>WFSD01000114.1 GCA_015486235.1 Anaerolineae bacterium | reverse complement strand
ACACCCCGGTAGATGAGTTGCCGGAGCCTAAACCCCTTGTTTGAATCAAATTTTTGTGTAGGAGGGTGAAATGTCGACGATTATCGAATCGATCGAAGCTCGTGAGATACTGGATTCCCGCGGAAACCCCACTGTGGAAGTGGAAGTTTTGCTGTCTGGTGGGGCTGTGGGCAGGGCAGCCGTGCCCTCCGGAGCTTCCACTGGCGTCCATGAGGCGGTGGAACTCCGTGATGGCGACAAAGATAGGTTTGGCGGCAAAGGCGTCCTCAAGGCTGTGGAGAATGTCAACACCGTCATAGAGGATGAGCTTCTCGGTTGGGATGCTCTGGATCAGGTAGAGATAGATAATTTTCTCGTTGGTTTGGATGGAACCGAGAACAAAGGGAACCTGGGAGCAAATGCCATTTTGGGTGTTTCCCTGGCGGTGGCACATGCTGCATCCGCAACGCTCAACCTGCCTCTTTACCGTTACCTTGGTGGCGTGTACGCTCACATACTCCCTGTGCCGATGATGAACATCCTCAACGGCGGCAAGCATGCTGTCGATTCCACCGATCTGCAGGAGTTCATGATCGTGCCTGCCGGCGCTGCCACTTTCGCCGAGGCCCTTCGCTGGGGTTCCGAGACATATCACGCGCTGAAAGCTGTCCTGAAGGAGAAAGGCTATGCTACCAATGTGGGCGACGAGGGTGGATTTGCCCCATCCCTTGGCTCCAACGCCGAAGCAGTAGAAGTGATCCTCCAGGCAATTGAGGCTGCTGGCTACAAGCCCGGCGAGGACATCTTCATTGCCATCGACCCTGCTGCAAGCGAGTTCTACGATGCTGAGCGTAAGCTCTATACCCTGAAAAAGGAGGGCAAGGAGCTTACTGGTCCCGAGATGGTGGATTTCTATGCCGAATGGGCCGAGAAATATCCTATCATCTCCCTGGAAGATGGTCTGGCGGAGGATGACTGGGATAACTGGAAATTGCTGAACGATCGTCTGGGCAGCAAGATTCAGCTCGTTGGCGACGATATTTTCGTCACCAACGTCGAGCGGATCGCCAGGGGAATCCGGGAGAATTGCGCCAACTCCGTCCTCATCAAGCTGAATCAGATCGGTACCCTTACCGAGACCATCAACGCTGTGGAAATGGCGAAGCGAGCAGGATGGACTTCTGTGGTTTCACATCGCTCTGGCGAGACAGAGGATACAACCATAGCCGATTTCGTCGTGGCAATGAGCACGGGGCAGATCAAGACTGGCGCTCCTGCGCGCGGCGAGCGGGTTGCCAAGTACAACCAGCTGCTCCGCATTGAGAGCGATCTTGGCGATATGGCTGAGTACGCCGGCCTCGGCGCTTTCTACAACACGCCGTTTGGCAGGTAATAACCGAAACACGAGGCCGGCGCTTGCCGGTCTCGTCTTGTCGGCTTGCTTTCTCAGGCGTGTGGTCTTGGTTTGGCCGTTTGCCGGCAACAAGGGGAAACAGATGCGATTCAAGACACGGAAATTCCTGGCGGTAATCATCCTGATGTCGATTATCCTGGCGGGGTGCGGCGGAGTGGAACAAACCACGCCAACCGCAGATCCGCAGGCTCTTATCAGAGAGGGGAGAGATGCCCTGAAAGCTGGGGACACCCAGACAGCGATCGCCAAACTGGAAGCTGCCACGAAGGCGGACCCGAAATCTGCCAAAGCATTTTTCCTGCTGGGGAATGCCTGCTACAAGACTAATCCCACCAAAGCGATAGATGCGTACAAGAAAGCCCTGGAGTTATCCCCGGACAACCCGGATTACCTGACAAACCTGGGGGTGGCGTACTACGTTGCGGGGCGGCTGGGTGATTCGGAGAAGACGCTGCGGAAAGCGGTCGAAAAAGTGCCGAACGACGCTACGGCGAACTACCTGCTGGGAGTCACTTTGCTGCAAGAGGGAAATACCGATGCCGCTCTGTCTCAATTCGTGAAAGCCAACTCCCTCGATCCCAACATGCCGGAGCCGTACTATGGCCTTGGAATGGCGTACAAGCTGAAAGGGGAGAAGAGCAAGGCGATCGATGCATTCAGGCATTTCCTGAAGATCGGCCCAGGCCAGGACCCCAGGGCGATGGACGAAGCGAGGAAACAGTTGCAGGATCTGGGGGCGAAATGAGCCGCGTGGCCTTGCTGGCATACACCCAGCTGAACGGGGGAGCGCAGTTGCCCGAGGAACTTTCCTGCGCTGTGAGCACCCCTCAGGAGGCCCTCATCGAATATGCGGCACGCGTCTGCTACCGATCTCAGGAGCGGATGGGTACAAACCCGGCGTTCATTCGCCAGCGGATGCAGGAGGGGCACGAGGACATCATCGAACATGTGTCGGCTACTTTCCTGTTTGAAGGGTGCAGCAGGGCTTGTACCCACCAACTGGTGCGCCACCGCCTTGCCAGTTATTCCCAGGAGAGCCAGCGCTATGTGGACCTGGACAAAGACGGGAACCTCGGCGACGACCTCACCGCGGAGGAGTTGTACGATTTTTTTGTGATTCCGCCGGCGCTTCGGCCTTTCGACCCGTCCAACCCGACTCTGATGGCGTTCCTGGAAAACCTCAGGGGGGCAGTGATGAGCTACCGGGAGGCTCGCGCTGCGGGGCTGCGCAAGGAAGACGCTCGTTTCCTCCTGCCGAACGCCACGCCGACGCGGGTGGTGGTCACCATGAACCTGCGAAGCTGGCGGCATTTCGTCGCACTGCGGGCGCATCCAGCAGCCCAGTGGGAGATTCGCGAGATTGCCCTGGAGGTGCTGCGCCAGTTGTACCCCATCGCTCCCTCGGTCTTCGAGGACCAGTGGCGGGCGCATTTTGGGGGATTGGATCGAGGTGACCGTCGTGGGCAATTGCATGCCACATGATGGTGATTTGCAGGTTAACAAATTATTCGATGGCGCTCAAAAGTAGCGGGATGAGCTTGCAAGGAAGCGAAGAAGGCCTTTTTGCCCTCTCCTATCACCCCGGCCCTCTTCCCTCTCCCACCAGTGGGCGAGGGAGGGGCCGTCGGGGAGCTTTTATCTTTTGCTGGCATCGAAAACGACTCAAGAATGCCGACTCGACACGATTTGCCGATTGTCCACGTTGCAACTCGGCTTGTGGTGCCCCTCTTCCCTCGCCCATT
>WFSD01000113.1 GCA_015486235.1 Anaerolineae bacterium | reverse complement strand
GTGGGATACCGGCGTTCACATCCAACATATGGGCTCCCGCCTCCACCTGGGCCACAGCGTCGGCGACAACACGCTCGAATTTGCCTTCCATCATCTCTGCTGCCAGCTTTTTCCTTCCCGAGGGGTTGATTCGCTCGCCGATGATCACGAACGGTCTGTCGGGGCCAATGACCACTGTCCTGTTGCGAGATTGAAGAACGGTTTCCATGCAGGTGACACCTCCCTCTATTGCTTTTTGCTACAGTGTAGAAAATAATACACTACCATGCGAAGATGAGCAAAATCTCCAGAAGCGGTTGTCGTGCGGTTAACGATGACCATCAGCCATGAGCCGATAGCCGCCAGATGGCTGTAGAGTGGCCTGGTAGCCCATTAGGTGAGAGCACCAGATGGTCGAGACAGATTGGTAGCGGTGGCGCTCGCTTTCTTGCCCTTACCCTTCCGCGCCATTCGCGTTGACTTTTACGCACTTTCGTGGGACAATTTGCCCCGGAATCAGCAAAGCTTACCAACTGGCAGACATATCACACGAGGAGGTCACTGTGCGGATAACGATAGTCGGTCTTGGCCCTTCCAGGGCCGATATCATCACACGCGAGGCATGGGAAGTACTTTCCTCCGCTGACGAAATCTACCTTCGCACGCGTCAGCACCCGGCGGTCGCTGAGTTCCCTTCATCCTGGAAGTTGCATTCTTTCGACTACCTGTACGAGAGCCACGAGAGTTTCTCCGCAGTTTACAATGCTGTCGTCCACAAAGTTCTGCAGCTGGGGAGACGCACGCATGGGGTGGTCTATGCTGTACCCGGGAGTCCATACGTGGGTGAATCCACCACAGCGGAGATCGTAAAGCTTGCGAAGGACGCAGGCATACCAGT
This sequence comes from Anaerolineae bacterium, assembly GCA_015486235.1. Lineage (GTDB taxonomy): Bacteria > Chloroflexota > Anaerolineae > S016-19 > S016-19 > S016-19. The sequence continues at coordinate 4,012 of WFSD01000113.1, read as the reverse complement.
GCGGATCATAACCGGCGTGAGTTTCCTGGAACCCCTGTTCGGGCTGCTCGGAATTGATCCGGTGGACGGCGCACAGGTGTACGACGCCATGCTTCTGGCGCAGGACCGCTTTCCGGTTCTGCTGCCAGAGTATCCAGTGGTGGTAGCCCAATGCTATAGCAGAGCCCTCGCCGGAGATGTCAAGCTCACGTTGATGGCAATGTATCCAGACGACCACCCGGTATCCATAGTGCGCAACGTTGGAACGCCTGACGCGTCTGTGGAGACCGTTCCACTGTTCGAGCTAGATAGACATACCGGCTTCGACCATATGACCAGCCTTTACCTGCCGCCCTTGCCCCATGCAGGGGCATACGAGTCGCTGCAGAAAATCGCCGCACGCCTGCGGGCCCCCGACGGATGCCCGTGGGACAAAGAACAGACTCACCTTTCCCTCCGCCCCAACCTTCTGGAGGAAGCCTACGAGGTGTTGGACGCCCTAGATGCCGAAAACTCCGCAAAATTGCAGGAGGAACTGGGAGATCTGCTGCTTCAGGTAGCGATGCACGTGCAGATTGCCAGCGAGGAAGGGGATTTCAAGCTGCCGGACGTGGTGGGCGGCATCGTAGAGAAGCTCATCCGGCGGCATCCCCACGTTTTCGGTGATATTGCCGTCTCTAGCGTGGAAGAGGTGCTGGAGAACTGGGAGAAAATAAAGCGAGCGGAGCGGGAGAAAGCTGGAGAAGCCAGGCGGTCATTCCTGGATGGCGTGCCAGGCGCGCTGCCCGCTTTGGCCCAAGCTCAGGCATACGTCACGCGGGCACGTCGGAGGAACCTGCCAGTGGGTGCCGTCTTGAGTGATGCCGATATTGCCGGACTGCTGGGGGATTCGTCGCCGGAGCGGCTGGGAGAAGTGCTCTGGGCGATGGCAGCTTGGGCCGATGCCCGCGGCATGGACGCCGAATCTGCCCTGCGGGAGACGAACGCCCGCCACAAAGCCCGCCTCTCCGACCTGGATGCCGCAAGCTTGCATGTGGCGTGAAACCTCTTCGGAAAGGGATATCTCCCAGTCGTCAAACGACAACGGAACTTATACTGCTGGCCCCCTCTTAGCAAAAATGCTAACGGCTCACGGCTAGCGGCTGACGGCTTCGTCGCTATGTGGTGAGCGACTGCCCATAGCGATCGCCTCGACCCGATCCCCAAAATGCACTCGCCACTGGTCTTCGAAGACCGAAGGAGCGATGGGGTACAACTGGCGCAGCACCTCCAGGGCAATCTCGCGAATCTCCCACTGGGCTGCTGGATGCGCCCGCAGTGCGACGAAATGCCTCCAGCTTCGCAGGTTCATGGTGACCACCACCCGCGTCGGCGTGGCGTTGGGCAGGAGAAAGCGGGCGTCTTCCTTGCGCAGCCCCGCAGCGCGAGCCGCCCGATAGCTCGCCACTGCCCCCTTTAGGTTCTCCAGGAACGCCATCAAAGTCAAGTTGGATGGGTCGAAAGGCCGGAGTGCCGGGGGAATCACAAAAAAATCGTACAGCTCCTCCGCGGTGGGGTCGTCGCTGAGGGTTCCGTCTTTATCCAGGTCCACATAGCGCTGGCTCTCCTGGGAATAACTGGCGAGACGGTGGCGCACCAGTTGGTGGGTACAAGCCCTGCTGCACCCTTCAAACAGGAAAGTAGCCGACACATGTTCGATGATGTCCTCGTGCCCTTCCTGCATCCGCTGGCGAATAAACGAGGGGTTCGACCCCATCCGCCCCTGAGATCGGTAGCAGACGCGTGCCGCGTATTCGATGAGGGCTTCCTGAGGGGTACTCCCAGCGCAGGAGAGTTCCTCAGGCAATGGTTCTACCCCGTTCAGTTGGGTGTATGCCAGCAAGGCGACGCGGCTCATTTCGCCCCCAGATCCTGCAACTGTTTCTTCGCTTCACCCATCGCCCTGGGGTCCTGGCCTGGGCCGATCTTCAGGAAATGCTTGAATGCCTCGATCGCCTTGCCCCTCTCCCCTTTCAGCTTGTACGCCATCCCCAGGCCGTAATATGGCTCCGGCATGTTTGGATCGAGCGAATTAGCTTTCACAAACTGAGACAGAGCGGCATCAGTACTCCCCTCCTGAAGCAAGGTGACCCCCAGCAGGTAGTTCGCCGTAGCGTCGTTCGGCACTTTTCCGACCGCTTTCCGCAGCGTCTTCTCCGAATCACCCAGCCGCCCCGCAACGTAGTACGCCACCCCCAGGTTCGTCAGGTAATCCGGGTTGTCCGGAGATAACTCCAAGGCTTTCTTGTACGCCCCTATCGCTTTGGTGGGATTGCTCTTGTAGCAGGCATTCCCCAGCAGGAAAAATGCTTTGGCAGATTTCGGGTCCGCCTTTGTGGCCGCTTCCAGCTTGGTGATCGCCGTCTGGGTATCCCCAGCTTTCAGGGCATCTTTTCCCTCCTTGATGAGAGCCTGCACGTCTGCGGTTGGCGTGGTTTGTTCCACTCCGCCGCACCCCGCCAGGACAATCGAGAGCAAGACAATCGCCGCCAGGAATTTCCATGTCTTGAATCGCATTTGTTTCCTCTTATTGTTGCCAAACGGCAAAACCAAGACCACACGCTTGAGAAAGCGAATCGGCAAAACGAGACCGGCAAGCACCGGTCTCGTATTGCCCGATTTCTACCTGCCAAACGGTGTGTTGTAGAAAGCGCCGAGGCCGGCGTACTCGGCCATATCGCCAAGATCGCTCTCGATGCGGAGCAATTGGTTGTACTTGGCAACCCGTTCGCCACGCGCCGGAGCGCCGGTCTTGATCTGTCCTGTGCTCATTGCCACGACGAAATCGGCTATGGTCGTATCCTCCGTCTCGCCGGAGCGATGTGAAACCACAGAAGTCCATCCTGCCCGCTTTGCCATCTCCACGGCGTTGATGGTCTCGGTAAGGGTGCCGATCTGGTTCAGCTTGATGAGGACGGAGTTGGCGCAATTCTCCCGGATGCCCCTGGCGATCCGCTCGACGTTGGTGACGAAAATGTCGTCGCCTACAAGCTGAATCTTGCTACCCAGACGATCGTTCAGCAATTTCCAGTTATCCCAGTCATCCTCCGCCAGACCATCTTCCAGGGAGATGATAGGATATTTCTCGGCCCATTCGGCATAGAAATCCACCATCTCGGGACCAGTAAGCTCCTTGCCCTCCTTTTTCAGGGCATAGACCTTACGCTCAGCATCGTAGAACTCGCTTGCAGCAGGGTCGATGGCAATGAAGATGTCCTCGCCAGGCTTGTAGCCAGCAGCCTCGATTGCCTGGAGGATCACTTCTACTGCTTCGGCGTTGGAGCCAAGGGATGGGGCGAATCCGCCCTCATCGCCCACATTGGTAGCATAGCCTTTCTCCTTCAGGACAGCTTTCAGCGCGTGATATGTCTCGGAACCCCAGCGAAGGGCCTCGGCGAACGTAGCAGCGCCGGCAGGCACGATCATGAACTCCTGCAGATCGGTGGAATCGACAGCATGCTTGCCGCCGTTGAGGATGTTCATCATCGGCACGGGGAGTATGTGAGCGTACACGCCGCCAAGGTAGCGGTAAAGAGGCAGGTTGAGTGCTGCGGATGCAGCACGTGCCACCGCCAGGGAAACACCCAGAATGGCATTTGCTCCCAGGTTCCCTTTGTTCTCGGTTCCATCCAAACCAACGAGGAAATTGTCTATCTCTACCTGATTCAGAGCATCCCAACCGAGAAGCTCATCCTCTATGACAGTGTTGACATTCTCGACAGCCCTGAGAACGCCCTTGCCGCCAAACCTGTCTTTGTCGCCATCACGGAGTTCCACCGCCTCATGGACGCCAGTGGACGCTCCGGAAGGCACGGCTGCCCTGCCCACAGCCCCACCGGATAACAAAACTTCCACTTCCACAGTGGGGTTTCCGCGGGAATCCAGTATCTCACGAGCTTCGATCGATTCGATAATCGTCGACATTTCACCCTCCTACACAAAAATTTGATTCAAACAAGGGGTTTAGGCTCCGGCAACTCATCTACCGGGGTGT
>WFSD01000112.1 GCA_015486235.1 Anaerolineae bacterium | reverse complement strand
TCCCCCCCGAACTCCAGGTGTGGGCGCTTCAGAGCCAAACCCTCGCCAGCTACCAGCATGCCCATCAGGTTCTCCAGTCCCTGATCGCGCAATCAAAAAACGCACAGTCGGCCGGAAGACCTCCAGATTCGGTGCCCTTGGAGCTTGCTTACACGCTGCCTGTGGTACAGAGCCGTGGCGTCCTCACCAGAAGCAAGCTGGAAAGTGCCGGCAACGATTGGAACAGGATAATCGCCATGCTCAGGGAAGAGAACGATGCCGTAAGCGGCACCATCCCGCTGCTGGAGGAAAATATCAGGAAAACGCAGGACGACCTGGCAGCAAAGGAGACCAAACTCCGGCAATTGACGCGGGACAAGGACAACGCCGAAAGTGCATATGACGCAATCTCGAAACATCTGGAGGAAATAGACGCATCAGCCATAGCCGAAGGCGGAGCAATCAGACTTCTGGGCAAGGCAACGCCGCCCAGACACCCGGCAGGTACTCCCCCGATAGTTCTGGGCATCGTGGCCGGAGCCATAGGTTTTCTGATCGGAATTTTCCTGGCGTGGGCACTAGCATACCTGGAAACCCCAACGGAGGCCTGATGTCCGATCTGCCCATGCCGGGCAGACGCGCGGCGATCATCCTGAGCCTGATCCTGCTGATCCGGGGGATCACATACATCGCCGTCGTACCGCTATGGCAGGCACCCGACGAACCCTCCCACATGGAATACGCCATGCTCATGGGGGAACTCGGTCGCCCACCCGCATTCCGTGACGCCACCACCCAGGTCGAGGGCAGGATACTCCGTTCCATGTCCCGCCACGATTTCTGGAAGCTGGTAGGGGAAAAGACACCCAACACTCTGCCGGATTCTTTCCGGGGTGATCCATTCCTTCGTAACTCCGGGACACAGGTGGGGAATGAGCCTCCGCTATACTACGTTGTGCCAGCCATGCTCTCACGGCTGAGCGGGGGGAACGTGGATCTGCTCGCTTACGAGACGCGGCTCTACTCACTGCTCCTCCTGTGGCTGACCCTCCTCGTCTCGCTCTGGGGGGGAAAGCGCATCTGGCCCGACGCTCCAGAGATGGCGTGGGCATTGCCTCTCTTCCTGGCGCTGGCTCCAATGCCGACTTTCGTCGGCGTTGCCATCAACAACGATTCTCTGGCAATGCTCACCGGTGCGTTTGCTACGGTCGCGTGGAGCCTGTGGGTCAGGCGAGGAGGCACCCAACGGATCTCCATCGCGGCAGGGCTGGCCCTGCTGCTGGCAGCACTCAGCAAGCGGACATGCTTCTTCCTGATCCCCGCGGCGCTGCTGGCGTTGCCAATGGGTCTCAAAAACAAGTGGGCGCGGGCGCTGACAGCGGCGACAGTGGGCCTGGTTTTTCTGACGCTTTTCGTGCCAAACCCCAGGTGGGCGGCCTGGTGGCAACGGAAGCCCGGCTTCCTTCCGGCAGAGCGGATAGCCGCTGGCGCGGGGCACGCCCTCACGATCAGGGATCGGGATACGACCACAAGGCCGCATCTACAGCAAGAAGTCCTTGCCGTCCCTATCCGAGGCCAGCATGTGACCCTTTCCGCCGCGGTGAGATCTCTCGGCAGGCCGGCTCCGGCGTGCTTCCTGCTGGACGATGGGACAGGGATTGAGGAAAAGTGCTGCAATGCCGGAAAGGCGTGGAAAGAGTGCTCTCTCTCCTATCTCGTCTCACGAGATTCCGAGTTCCTGCGGGTGGTACTGGCAACAGGCCATCTGGGACACCCAGAAGCCGTGGGAGATTGGGAGGCGGCGTCTGCGAGCCTGCGGGACGACGATGGTCGGAATTGGCTCCGAAACGGGGACGCCGGTAACTCCACATCCCTGGCCGGGCGTTGGGTATCCCCCAAGAACTACACCCCGTTCTGGCTAAAGCGCTACGCCGTCAGCCTGGGCATCCTTTTCACCAGCTTCTGGGGGAATTTCGGTTGGCTCCAACACCCATTCCGGCTGGCGTGGTACGTAGTCCTGGCCGCGGTGGGCCTCGGCACTATCGTCGGGGGTGCACTCCGTCTCCTGCGGGAAAGACCCTCCGGCGGCGAGGGTAGGGTGATGTTATGGCTTTTCCTAGCTCTCTGCCTGGCGCTCGTCCAGACCCTCGTACCGATGATCGGCAGCAAATGGCGCCCCCAGGGACGATACCTGTTTCCAGCGCTCCTTCCCATCGTGGCGTGGATGATGTGGGGGCTGGCATCGTGGCTTCCGTCGGAGAGGAAAGGGTACGCCGCTTATTTCTGGATCGCGGCGCTTTTCATCCTCGACCTGGTGTCGCTGATCGAGGTGGTCTATCCGGCATTCCACCCTGCCCCGCCGGGTTGGCGGATTGGCTGATGTGCCACCGGTCGTGTAAAATTAAGCGACCGTCCGGTAGGGACGACCTGCGGGTCGCCCCCACAGGCTCTAACGCGTAAGGGCGACCTGTTGCAGCTTAACAAATTGTTCTGACAATCGTGCTATGTGAGCCGACATCCTGCCGCTCACAACATTGTGCTGTACCCATCGCTGAACCCGATAATGGGGTTGTGTTGGATTTGCAGCACCGAATGAATTGGTAGCGCTCAAAACCGGTGGGATAGCGCTGTTTTTGGCCCTCACCCACCCCAACCCCTCCCTCTCCCACTGCGGTGGGCGAGGGAGGGGCCGCCGGACGCCTGGTCAAGCCAGCTTCGCTTTCTCACTGGCGGAAACGGGTTTGAGAGTGTCGCGCTGGGGCGAGCCAGACGGCTCGCCCTACAAAACTTGACGCCGCGGTGGCGCTTGCGGCAGCGGAAACGGTTCAAGAAAGCCATTCCGACGCGATTCGCCGATTCTCCCACG
>WFSD01000111.1 GCA_015486235.1 Anaerolineae bacterium | reverse complement strand
TTTCAAAGACCAAACGGTCTGTGTCGGTAAGTTCCCAATGATATTCCTTTCTCAGCATCCTTCTATCTCCACCTCTGAAAATGTATCCCTATTATACCCCCAGTCGGCTTGCATTTCTAAGCAGCCTCCATAAAATGGGCGAGGGAAGAGGGGCACTACGGGCACAGCTACACCGTGGGAGAATCGGCGAATCGCGTCGGAATGGCTTTCTTGAACCGTTTCCGCTGCCGCAAGCGCCACCGCGGCGGCAAGTCTTGTAGGGCGAGCCGTCTGGCTCGCCCGGCGCGACACTCTCAAACCCGTTTCTGCCGGTGAGAAAGCGAAGCTAGCTTGACCAGGCATCCGGCGGCCCCTCCCTCTCCCCTGGCGGGGCGACCTGCAGGTCGCCCCTCTTCGCCTACCCACCACCCACTGACACAAGTTTGACTACCCACTACTCTACCGATAGACCTTTTTTCAGCGCAGTCAGAATTGGAATTGCTGAGGAGATCCATGTCTGCCCGGTCTCGAACGGCCTTCCCCTCTGTGCTTTTGTCAGATAGTATGGTAAAATTGCTGTTGCGTGCAAAGCGCGATGTGTCAACGATATTCTATCGCCTACGTCCCGGGCGATGGATATATCTCTTCAAGGAGAGTTGGAAATGGGAAGGAGCAGCGGAAAGGAGTCTCTCGGCGGCATTCTTGCACCTACGGTAACCCCGTTTATGAACCACAGCCTCGAAATTGACCTCCCGTGGGTCGTGGATCATATGCGGGTGATCAGGGAAAGAGGAGTGGATGGTGTAGTACCCTCTGGTACCAATGGAGAGGGCCCATCCATGAGCCTGGACGAGCGCCGGCGGCTCATAGACGTAGTATTGGAGAACAAGGACGACATGTTGGTGATTCCGGGCACTGGCTGTGCCAGTCTCACGGATACGATAGCGCTGACGAAATATGCTCTTGTCTCCGGTGCAGATTCTGTGCTGATGCTCCCGCCGTTTTACTTCAAAAAGCCATCTCTGGATGGATTGTTGGCCTATTTCAGGACGCTCTGCGACGAAGCGGTACCCTCTGGGAAGGGGATAATCCTGTACAACATCCCGCAGGTAAGCGCCATTGCCATATCCCACGAGCTTTTGGACGGCTTGCTGCAGAGCCATCCTGAATGCATCTGGGGCGTGAAGGACTCCTCCGGCGACCCGGACAGCCTGCGGACATTCATCTCCAGATACCCAGACTTGCGGATTTTTGCCGGGAGCGACAGACTGGCGAAAATGGCATATGGCCTTGGGGCTGCAGGTACTATTTCTGCTCTGGCAAACATAGTCCCCGACTGGCTCCAGGAACTCCGGAGAAAGGTGGCATCAGGGAACGAGGCCGCAGCGGCCGAGGTACAGGACAGGATAACACGGTTGCGGGAACTCCTGAGCATTTACCCTATGAGGGCAACCACCAAATACATCATTCACAGCATTACAGGGTTGCCGCTGCGTCAGGTCAGACCCCCAGAGATCGAACTGACCGATGGACAGAAAGCCGAGATCAAGGTAAGGATGCGGAAGATAGTAGGATCACATTCGGACGTGTAGCATACCCGTGGCTTGCTGCGCGCTCTGCATCCAGGATAACGAAGCAAACGCGCGGTAGTGCCGTGGTTTGAATGCGGTGCTGCCTGGAGGATGATGGGAGCATAAATGTGAGCTTGCAGGCTTTGTTGTGGGCGTTTCTAGGTCTGCTGGGAGGTGTGCTGGTTTCCCTCCAGCTCCCCATGAATACGGTGCTCCAAAGATACATCGGGTTTTGGGAGGGGATTCTGATAGTGAACCTGGCAGGATCCGCGGTGGCTGGAGTTCTTGTCCTGACGGCCGGAGACGGACATTGGCAAGGGATATTCCAGGCACCTCTGTATAGCCTTTTAGGGGGAGTGCTGGGGGTGGTGATCGTAGCGATTTCTACTTTCATCGTCCCTCATATCGGCGTGTTGGCTGCTATATCGGTCTTCATAGCCGGGCAGATGGTTACGGCGCTCCTGGTGGACACTCTTGGAGCCGTGGGACAGAGCACGATCCCACTTTCATGGGATCGAGTGGTAGGGATGATGCTTCTCTTGGTCGGCACATGGTTGGTAATGCGCTAAGAGTGGCCTGCTCGTTCGCTGCAGTGGTATTGGAAAATTACGGCGATTTGCCATATAATTTCAATGGGGTGGGTGTGCTTTTGCAGGGTCGGCGTTCTGTCCTTTAGTGCGATAAACTTGATCGGGGGTGGTCAGGCTATGGATCTGAGTGCTGTCATACTGGCTGCTGGGAAAGGCACGAGGATGAAGTCCAAGTTACCCAAGGTCCTGCATCAGCTTCTTGGGCGGCCGATGCTTTCTTACAGCATCTCTGCCGCTCGTTCCGTGTCTTCTACCCCGCCAGTGGTGGTTATTGGCTACATGGCAGAGGAAGTGCGCGGGGCTATCGGTGAGGGTGGGGTTCTCTATGTGGTCCAGGAGGACCAGTTGGGGACTGGTCATGCAGTATCTCAGGCAGCACCTTTGCTTCAGGGGAAGGCAGACGCGATTTTGGTCACTTACGGCGACATGCCTCTACTCCGATCGGAAACATTGCGCAAGATGGCAGAGGTTCACGAGAAAGGAAAATCTCCAATCACTATGCTGACCGTGAAGATGGATGACACTCATGGCTTCGGACGCGTGGTCAGGGATAGATCTGGCGGTGTCGTGCGGATAGTGGAGGAAGATCACACCACGCCGGAGGAGTGGGAGATACGGGAACTCAATGCTGGCGTGTACATCTTCGATGCTGACTGGCTCTGGGGCCACCTCCCCAGGCTACCTCTGAGTCCCAAGGGAGAATACTACCTCACTGACCTGGTCGGGATGGCGGCAGATGAAGGCGTTCCTGCTATCCCGATGACGGTGGACGCCTCGGAGGAGGTGATTGGGATAAACACCAGGGTTCACCTGGCACAGGCGGAAAAGGAGCTCCGGCGTCGAATAAACGAGAGATGGATGCTTTCAGGGGTGACTATCGTGGACCCTGATACTACCACCATATGGCCAGATGCCCGGATTGGGCAGGATACTGTATTGTATCCAAATACCTATCTCCAGGGCGAGACGGTCATCGGAGAGGATTGCGAGATTGGCCCTGGGACTCTCATCCGGGATAGTGCTGTTGGGAACGGGTGTCAGATAAGATTTTCCGTCATCGAAGGGGCTACCATCGAGGATAGGGTGGACATCGGGCCGTTTGCCCACTTGCGCAAAGGAGCCCACCTGGCTCAAGGGGTTCATATGGGGAATTTCGGAGAGGTGAAGAATTCCTATCTGGGCCCCGGCACCAAGATGGGGCATTTCAGCTATATCGGCGATGCTACCCTTGGACACGATGTCAACATCGGCGCGGGGACTATTACCTGCAACTACGACGGCGAGCGGAAGAACCCCACGTACATCGAGGACGACGTTTTCATTGGGAGCGATACCATGCTGGTTGCCCCTGTGAGGGTGGGTGAGGGAAGCAAGACCGGAGCTGGCTCTGTGGTGACCAGGGACATACCGCCCAGATCCCTGGCATATGGCGTCCCGGCGAAAGTCAAGAGGCCGCTGGAGTAGAGTAACGGGCCTGTCCGGCACCACAGTGAGCCGATGGTATTCGCTAAGTGGGCGTTCGACACAACACATACTGCAATTTGGATGCTTTTTGTGTGATTTATTCTACAGAGGTGAGAGCTTAGTTTATGGACAATGATGTTGTCCCATTATGTTGCATAACACTTTCCATGTTGTTACTGGCGTTTGCCAGTGCCGCTGAAGTAGCCGCTATATTCACCGCCAGAGAGAAGATCAAAGGGGCCCTCCTCGCTTCCGCTACAAGAGAGCAAGATTTTGTCAAGATTCTGCGCTCTCCGGAAAGGATAACGTTGACTGCACTGGTGCTCAAGGTGGTCGCCATTGCTGTGGCGGCGATCTACGCTATGGATATCGCATCAGCGAAGCCCGCACTGTGGCCGTGGCGGTGGTGGATCGTAGTCGCTGTGTTGCTTTTAGGTGCCGTTCTGGACATCATGGCGCGAGCCCTGGCAGCTCGTAGCCCTGCTGGCACCTCTGCCCGACTGGGCTTCCTGATCCATATTGTCTCGCTTTTCCTCACCCCCGTTTCCTGGCTTTTCTGGCAGGCGGAACGATGGATTTATGGTGAACGTTCTGGTTCTCTGGTGGAAAACCTTTTCCTTAGCGAGGGCGGCATTCGTTTCTTGCTCGGGATGGAAGAAGGAAGCGAATCCGTAATCGAGGAGGGGGAGCGGGAGATGATAGATAACATCTTCGAGTTCAAGGAGACCATAGTCCGGGAGATCATGGTCCCTCGGTTGGATATCGTGGCGCTGTCGGACGACACAACTATAAAAGACGCTCTGGATATCATCCTGGATGCCGGCCATTCTCGTGTGCCTGTCTACCACAGATCGATAGATCAAATCGTAGGGGTGCTTTATGCCAAGGACCTGCTCCAGTGGTTCAAGCAGGAAAAGCGTAACCAGAACCTGAAGCCCTTGTTGAGGCCTCCTTACTTCGTGCCGGAGACCAAGCGTGTTTACGATTTGCTTCGAGAGATGCAGAAATCGCACATTCATCTGGCAATAGTGGTGGATGAGTACGGCGGCGTGGCAGGCGTGGTCACCATAGAGGACTTGCTAGAGGAGATCGTCGGGGAGATTCAAGATGAGTACGATCAGCCGGAGGAGGAATACATTCACCAGGTTAACGAGAGCACTTTCGTCTTTGATGCCCGCGTGCTTATAGAGGATGTCAACGAGGTTTTGGGCACTCGGCTGGAAAGCGAGGGGAACGATACTCTGGGAGGCTTCGTTTACAGCCGCTTCGGTCATGTGCCGGAGCCAGGTGAGTCGATTCAGTATGATGGCCTGACGCTGGAAGTCCTTTCCACCTCCGGTAGGCGGATCGGGAAAATCAGAGTACAGAGGCCTGTCGAGGACTCTTCGGACAGCGATGGGTCGGGGGATGGCAAATCCGGGGTTGAGGGTTTTCTCTCGATTCTGGCGCTCTAGAGAAATGTATCTTGGGATGGCACAGATGATCACTACGCAACAAGAAGAACATCTCGTGAAGGCGGCTCAGGCCGTCAGGAGGAACTCCTATGCCCCGTACTCCGGATATCGGGTCGGGGCGGCGGTGTTGGGAGAATCCGGCAGGGTTTACACCGGGGTGAATGTAGAGAATGCATCTTACGGCCTTGCTGTGTGCGCCGAGCGGGTCGCCATCTGGAAGGCGGTCTCTGAAGGGGAGAGGCACATCCTGGCTGTCGCAGTGGCCACAGAGGACGGCAGCACGCCATGCGGGGCGTGCCGCCAGGTGATGGCGGAATTCGGCGACGCGGACATGTTGGTTCTCGTATGCGATGGGAAATCGCTGCTGCGCCGCTTTTCCATGGGAGAGTTGTTGCCTGCGGCTTTTACGGGGGAAAATCTGACCAGGGTCAATCCTGGCGGCGCTTTGTAGCCTGGAGGGGACGATGCCGGAGCAGCACCTGAATGTCCGAGTGAAAGAGGTGCGGGATTTGGTGGATGCTAAGGGATTCTCCTCCACCCCGGATCGGTTTTGGGAGATGGCGGCCCTCATCCACACTGAGGTATGCGAAGCTACCGATGCTTACAAGAAAGGCGAACCTGCTGAGAGGGTCGGCGAGGAGCTGATAGACGCCGTGATACGGATATTTCACCTGCTTTCCGCCCTGGGTCTGGATGCGGACGACCTGTTCGAGAAGAAGATGGCGAAGAACTGGAATAGGCCGTATCGGTACAATACAGTCCGCGGAGGCTGACGGATCGGTGAAAGAATGATGCAAGCGAGGGGTAGGATCCGCCTTTATCGTACCGAGGGAATCGTGTTGAGACATCTGGAGTACGGAGAGGCGGATCGCATTGTCACTATGTGCACTCCCGATCTGGGGAAAGTGCGGGTTCTGGCGAAAGGCGTGCGCAAGCCAACCAGCCGCAAAGCGGGTCACCTGGAGCCTTTCACGCGTGTGGAAGTATTGTTGGCCAAGGGACATACCTGGGATATCGTCACTCAGGCCGAGGCGGTCCAGGTTTTCATCCGGCTTCGGGAGGACCTGCGTTTGTTGGCGTATGCTGCCCACATGGCCGAGATGGTGGACAGATTCGGCAGCGAGGGAGAGGCCGATGCGCCTCTCTACCAACTCCTCTCCCTTTCCCTGAGCCGTCTGGATGCCGGCGACAGGCCAGATCTCCTCACCCGTTTCTTCGATCTACATCTGCTCAGCCTGGAGGGATATCAGCCTGAGCTGTTCCGGTGCGTCGTCTGTGGCAAAGAACTGACGCCAGCGGATAGCTTCTTCAGTGTGGAGAGAGGAGGGGTTCTTTGTCCGGAATGTGGTCAGGGGAGGGACGATGTTGTGCCGCTGCCCCTGGGCACGTTCAAATTGCTCAGGTTTCTCCAGCGCAGGGAATACAATGAGGTGAAGGCTTTGGATGTGAGGTCCTCATCCCTGGAAGCGGTAGGAAGACTCCTCGATCGGTATATTGCCTATCATCTGGAGAGCGGCCTTCGTTCGGCGAAATTCCTGCGCCAGTTGCAGGCGCAGACAGACAGGAGCAGGTGATGGAGATACGAGAGTTCCAGAAGTGGCTTGCAGCCTGGGATTCTGAGCGAGGCTGGAATAGAGTGGAGCCAGCTCACACACTAGTCCATGTGATGGAGGAACTGGGCGAGGTAGCCCGGCGCGTCCTGATGCTGGAGGGGTACAAGGACTCCAAAGGGCAGGATGAGATATTGGACGAGCTATCGGAGGAAATGGGCGATTTGATCATGATGCTGTTCAAGCTGGCGTATCAGTATGGCATAGACCTGGAATCGGCGTTGGAGCAGGCTATGGTAAAGGTAGAAGCCCGTTACCCGTTGGATAAATCCAGGGCCGAGATGGATCGCTACGAGGCTGTGCAAAGCGGGAAGAATTGGGGCGCCGGAGGTTGAGGTGATAAGTTCTTTGCTTAAGACCTGGGATGGTTTATAATGGCTTTGTTCGTATGGATCGATGCGTAGAGATTGGCATTTGGCACAGCGGCGACGGAAGAAGCGCTGGGAGCGCCGCGGTCAAGCGGAGCGTTGCTTTCAAGTGCGGGTCTTGCGATGTGTCGGATTGGCGATATCTAACGACTGGAGGTGAGCGATATGGGTTCAGTGGGGTTGCCGGAACTGTTGGTGGTCTTGGTGATCGTGATCATAATCTTCGGCGTTGGACGACTGCCGGAGGTAGGAGGTGCTCTGGGCAGG
>WFSD01000110.1 GCA_015486235.1 Anaerolineae bacterium | reverse complement strand
CCGATGGTGGGTTTGAGGCTATCCTTCATCACCAAATCCACCTTCACGCCCAGTTCATCGCTCAGAAGATTCTCCAGGGCAACGAATTGAAACAGCGTCGGCACCTCGTCGAACGTGACCAGCAGATCCAGGTCGCTCCCTGGCTTTTCTTCTTCGCGCACGTACGAACCAAACACCTCCAACGTCCGCACGTGGTACTTTTCGTGCAAGAGGGGAAGCATGGCCCTTAGTTTGCCCAGGATTTCATTCAGCGTTACAAATGTTCTGTCCATACGAACTCTACGTGATGAGGCTTTTCGGCCACTTGCTGGAGCCTGCCGAATTCTATCCGCAGATTTCCCCGGATTGACACAGATTACCTTGAGACGGGGAAGCCCCCGGAATCGGTCCCCCGAAACAGATGATACACCAGGGGATGGACAATGTCAAAGAGCCAAAAATCCCAAAGCGGCCCCTCGGGGTCAGACGATCTACACGCGGCCTTGCTGCCCATGAAAAAACGCCGGAGGGGATGGAAAATTCCTCCGGCGTCAGCCTGACCTGGTGAAGCCAGAACCAGAAGCCCGATGAGAAAGCGCTGAGGCCATCCAAATCAGCGGCTCAACGAATGGGCGAACAGCGGAACCGTCTCCTCGCACATACCGTTGATTTGCTCCTTCGCTGATTCATTTGGTTCGTTGCTCTCCGCGTCTCTGCTTCTTGCTCAATGTACAAGAATTTCGTTGGTAATGAGCTAACTCCTTTTGCCCGGCAAACCTGCTTTCCCTCACCGGGAAAAGTGAGACGCCTCGACAAAAAACAACCTCACCTCTTTCAGGCGAAAATTGTCATGGGGCACGGTCTGTGGACGGCAGGTTGCTCCCCCTCAAACATCCCGGTAGGCCTTCAAGAACTCGTCTCTAGATATGCCGGATTGTGTGAGTATCGTGCGTAGCGTCGAACCTTTTATCCGCCGATGGTTGGGCATTGTCAAAGGAGTCCGACTCCCATCAGGATTATCCCTGATCATTGCTATATGATTCCCTTCCCGCACCAACCGGAAACCCAGCCTCTCAAATGCCTTAATCACCTTGCTGACAGGAGCATCCACAGGGAACCTGGACATCAGACGGGTACTCTTGCCTCAGCGATGAATGCTTCCAGCACCGACGGCTCCCCTTCGAAAACCTCCGCCCCGAAGGTCTCAATGTGAAACGCTATCGCAGATTTCACGTCACTCAGAGCCTCTTCGTACGTGTCTCCTTCCCCAACAACCACCCCTTTCAGACCCAGCGGATAGGCCACATATCCATCAGGATGTTTCTCAATAATGATTTTGAATTGCCTCGCCATTTTCGCCTCCTTACCCCGAAAAACGGTTACGACAGCACAGTCATAACACAAAACACGCAGGCAGGCGAACACCGACTTCCATACTTGAACAACTCAGACCTTTCCCAGAAAGCGCCCAACGTGTGGCTCACCTGCCGAGCGGCGTTGGCTCAGAACCACTCCCAACCAGCACCATTGCGGACAAATCGCGCCGCTCACCCTCCAAGCGAAGCGAGGTCAGGTGCAGTCGTGGTTGGGCAGCCCATCCCTTTGTCCCCGACCATCACTGCAAGTCTTCCAGCAGTCGTTCCAAATCACCGTAATCGTATGGTGGACGTTTGCGCACAGCCAGTACGTCTACATACAGCTCCGCTTCTGTAATGGCGTACACTATCCGCCACCTCTCTATCCGCAGCCGCCTCAACTCGACATCTATCTCCGGCACCCCCGATGTATCCAGTTTGATGCTCCTCGGTGGTCGAGGATCGTTTCCCAGCCCATCTATTGCTCTTTTTACCTGCTGACGCACATTCCCCGGCAATCGCTTGATGTCCTTCCACGCTTGTGGAAGAACATACACCTTGTACTTCAATCCAGCTCTCCCCTG
Source organism: Anaerolineae bacterium (assembly GCA_015486235.1). GTDB lineage: Bacteria > Chloroflexota > Anaerolineae > S016-19 > S016-19 > S016-19. Next base: position 3,075 of record WFSD01000110.1, on the reverse strand, counting down.
ATTTCTTCCCACGGAAGCCACCCAGCTTTTTCTCGGTCCCCATTCGCTTTCCGCAGTTCAGCAAGCGCCTGCCTGGCGATTTCCAAATCTTCCAGGGTTTCCAACCACTCGACTAACGCTTCCCAATCTTCTGCGTCGAGAACCGCGAAACGCTTACCTTTGACCGTCACATACTGGACTGACTGCAGGGCTTCTAGTCCTGGCATCTTACTTTCTCCAAACCGTTGATTTTCCTGTACCTATACCTCAGTTTACATTATCACTGGCCAAAACACAAGGCCCGCGTTGCAGAGCCATTTTGCCAAAGCGCAGAGCACGGCTGCCTAACGATAGCGTCAGCGGCGCGGCGTCGCCGTCCAACCGCCACCGTTGGCGCATGATGTTGCGCCGAAACTCCGCTTCTCGCCTAGCCTCTTTCGCCGCTTCGGACTGACGGGATGTACAACCCCTCGCATGGGTTCAACCTTCCGGCTTTTCCCTGGGCTGCCCCCGCCTTGAGGCTGGCAGGTTGGGGCCTTTGTCATGGGAGCTTCGCACAAAGCCGTTGCCAGCAATGCACGTCCCGGTAGGGACACCTGAACGCCACAGGGCCTACGTTAGTAGTACTCCATCAACAATCCTTTCTGGTCGCAAGCAGCCGTGTCCGCTGCACGCGGGGTTAGCCGCCATAACCCGCTCGTTGCCGCTCTCGCTCCACAAACTCTTGTAAATCCATTGCAAAATACAAGTCGCCCGCTACTTGGTGTGTCACCTCAAAACCAAACGCCTGATAAAATACCACCACTTCTTCCCAACTCGCCGTGGTTTCCAATATCGCTCGCTTGTACCCCTGACGATATGCTCGCCAGCACAGCTCCGCCAGGATTTCACTACCTATTCCTTGTCGCCGTTTTCCCTGCTTCACCGACATTCGCACAATTTCCACCGTCTCACCCGATACCGGTCGAAACGCGCCTGTCCCCACTATCTCCCCATCTTGCCATGCGACCAAGAAAACGGCGTCGGCATAGGATGAAGCAATATCGTTCAAATCCGGATTTTTGCCCTCATCCAGCACGCCCCAGTGTTCCTCCAGGCCCGCCAGGATCAATGCTTTGGCAGGTTGTTGGTCTTCAGGGCGAAACGGCACAATAGACAGCCGCTTGTCCAGCCACCGCCGGATGGTTCGCGCTTTGTCCAGGCGCCCCAATTTCTGATACGCTTGTTGTTCATACGCCAGCGACAGCACGGGAACACGCATCCCATCCACTTCCACGAAGCGCCGGTATTTCGTCACATCAACCGGCCTTTCCCATCCTTGCCCGTCCAGCCACTTCTGCAGCGCACCCATGATTTCCACTGTGACGCCTTCAATCTCCAGCCTTCCAAAATGGGACCGTATCCGTTCAGACGCTACATACCGAACAGGCTGAATGATGTAATCGGCGAGGCGTCTTTCTATTTTATAAGCGCCAATTTCATCAGTCTGTAAGTCAATATCGTGAACTTCAACTCTCATGCCTTGTAGCGCCATCCCCAGGCTGCCCGTAACCACCCACTCGATGGGCGTATCGCGCAACCGCTCATAGATGGTTCGCAGCACCGCAAGATACGGGGTTTTCATCATGATACCTTGCTCTCAGGCGGCTAACCATTACTTATCCGGACTCATTCCGTATAACACCCCAAATCAGTATATTATCCGGCATCGATCCGGATAATACCCCTGTGGAGCTGCTTATATGGCACGATTCCGTATAATACCCCCGGATGGGTGAAACACTGGATTCGATGATACAACCTGTATATACAAATAATACATCCGGGGGTGACAAGTGTCAAATTCACAACAGGATCAAAACAAACCAAAGCTTTTGGACAGGTTGCGATACGCCATCAGGTGTATGCATTATTCCTGCAAAACCGAGAAGAGCTATGTTGCCTGGGTCAAGCGTTTCATCCTCTTTCACAAGCTTCGCCATCCAGGGAATATGGGGGCAAAGGAGATAGAAGAGTTCCTCACGTACCTCGCCGTTGAGAGAAAGGTCTCTGCTTCCACACAGAACCGAAGTCCTTGCGCTTCGCTCAACCGCTTCGGCTGAAAAAACGCCGGAGAGGCACCTTTACCCCCTCCGGCGTCATCCTGATTGCCCGATCCACAGCCCTTGCTATTTCACCTTCTCCACAGCAAACTCGACCTCCTCCTTCCCAAGCTTCAGCCGCCCGGAAGGCAGGCCCTCCGGCAGGGAATCCGCATCGGCGACGAGCCGCTGGGAGAGCGTCTCCCGCGCCACGTAGTCGCCGAAAGCGGAGAGGACGTCCGCCAGCACGTCGCCGCCTTTCAAGTACGTCACGATCCGGTCGTTCAGTTCCAGCCCCGCCGACTTCCGCAGTTCCTGGACGTGGCGCACCAGCTCCCGGGCGTACCCTTCCAGCCGCAGTTCACGGGTGATCTCTGTGCTCAGGGCGACCATGTACCCGCCGCCTACGGCCACCGCGTATCCCTTGCGCGGCTTCACCCGCACCTCCGCCTCGTCCGGCCGCACCGTCAACTCCTGCCCGTCCACCTGGAAGACCAGCGTCTCCCCTGCCTGCAGCTTCGCCGCCAGCGCCTCCTGATCCATCTTCGCCGCGGCTGCCCGGAGCTTCGGGTAAAGCGCGCCGTACTTCCGCCCAAGCTGCGCCGGCAGAAGGTGGATGGTGATGTCGGCATACTCCGCCGTGGCGTCCATCGGCCGCACATCCTTGACGTTCAGTTCGTCCATCACCTGCTGTTTGATCCGCTCAAGCCGCTCCCGCTCACCGACCCGCGGCAGGTGCACCCAGGCGACGGAAAGAGGCTGGCGGACTTTGATCCCGGCTCTCTGGCGGGCGGCGTGCCCCAGACTCGAAAGCTGCTGCGCCAGCGCCACGTCGGCGCGCAGTTCCTCGTCGATCAGAGCGTCGTCGTGCTCCGGCCAGTCCCTCAGATGGACGCTCTCCGGCGCATCCGGGTCGAAGGAGAGAACCAGGTTCTGGTACATCTCCTCGGCGATGAAAGGCGTGAACGGCGCCAGCAGGTGGCTCAAAGTCACCAGCGCCTCGTACAGCGTCTGG